>DASXMT010000181.1:0-16134 GCA_036495505.1 Acidimicrobiales bacterium
GACGCTGCACCCGGGCTCCCTTGGCCGCCAACGCCTCCCATCGGGGGCCGGCGAACTTCTCGTTGAACAAGCGATAGGCCTGGCGACCCTGGGCCACTGCGGCCTTGCCCCGCAGGGCCAGCACCTTCTCGTCCCCGTGGGCCGCGGCGTCGATCCGTCGGTCGACCTCGGTGTCGACCCTGCTGATGAAGAACGAGGCCACGCTGGCCACGTCGGAGAGATCGGTGGCGCCTGACGCAAGGTAGGCCTCCAGCCCCGACTGGTACGCCTCGATGACCTCGGCATAGCGGTCCAGGCTGAAGATCAACGTGACGTTGATGCTCCGACCCTCGCCGATCATCTGCTTGATGGCGGGAACGCCTTCAGCGGTCGCCGGGATCTTGACGAGGACGTTGGGTTGATCGATGCGCTGGTGCAGGTCCCGGGCCGAGGCGATGGTCCCTGCAGTGTCGCGGGCCAGCGATGGTGCCACCTCGACCGAGACGAACCCATCGGTGCCGTCGGACGAGTCGAAGACCGGGCGCAGGATGGCCAGGGCGTCGTCGATGTCGGTGATCACCAGGTCCCAATAGGCGTCCTCGACCGACTTCGTGCCGATGAGGGAGCGGAACTGTTCGTCGTAGGTGTCCTGGCCCTCGATGGCCTTGGCGAAGATGGTGGGGTTGGAGGTGACGCCTCGGATGCCATCGGACACCAACGAGGCCAGGGTGCCCCCCTGGATCCAGTCGCGACGCAGATTGTCCAACCAGGGACTCTGACCCTGTTGACCGAAAAGATCGTTGAGCCTTGTCATGATGGTCCTTTCAGGCGCCCGACGGGCCCGGAACCGGGATCGGGCGGTTGCCAATCGTGTGTATCGTCAATCGGTTGCGATGGCACCGAGCAACCGCTCGGCCCGTGCGGTGACGTTCTCGGAGGTGAAGCCGAACTCGACCATGTTGCGCTCCCCTGAGGCCGAGGCGCCAAAGTGATCGATGCTCACCGAGTCGTCGGCATAACGCTCCCAGCCGAAGGAGGTGGCTGCCTCCACCGCCAGTCGGGGTACGCCGGTCGGGAACACCTCGGCCTGGTAGGCCTCGTCCTGCAGTGCGAACAGCTCCCACGACGGAAAGGACACCACCCTGGCGCGGATACCCCGATCAGCCAGTTGGCTAACCGCCTCCAGGCAGAGGTGAACCTCGCTGCCTGTTCCGATGAGGATGATGTCCGGCGGCCCTCCATCCGTCTCGGGCCGAAGGACGTAGGCGCCGCGGGGGACGCCTTCGGCGGCAGCGCCCACCGTCTCGGACAACACCGGGATCTTCTGCCTGGTCAGGATCAGGGCAGTCGGGCCGGCCGCATCCACAGCGATGCGCCAGGCCTGCGCCGTCTCGTTGGCGTCGGCCGGTCGGATGACCCGCAGGTTGGGCATGGCCCGCACCGCGGCCAGCTGCTCGATGGGCTGGTGGGTCGGGCCGTCCTCGCCCAGTCCGATGGAGTCATGGGTCCACGAGTAGATGACGTGGGCCTCGCTGAGGGCGGCGACGCGAACGGCGCCCCGCATGTAGTCGCTGAAGACGAAGAAGGTTCCCCCGACGGGGACCACGCCACCGTGCGCGGCCATGCCGGTCATCACGCCAGCCATGCCATGCTCGCGGATGCCGTAGTGGATGGAGTTCCCTCCGGGATGCTCGGCCGATTGGGGTGTCGAGCCCTCCAGGGCGACACCCGTGTTCCCGGTGAGATCAGCGCTGCCGGGGATCACGGCCGGGATCATCTCGGCCGTGGCGTTGAGGGTGGTGTTGAGAGCTTGCCGGGTGGCGATGGGGTCGCCATCGGGATCGAAGCTGGGCAGCTTGGACTCCCAGCCGGGAAGACCCTTCCCCTCCAGTCCGACTTCCCACGCCTCCTTGTTGCCATTCCAGTCGGCGAACCGCTTCTCCCACGTCGCCCGGTAGGCCTGTCCGCGGGGGATGCAGGTGCGGTACATGTCGAGCACGGCGTCAGGGACCCAGAACGTCTCGTCGGGGGGGAGACCGAGGATCTCCTTGGTCAGGCGCACCTCCTCGTTGCCCAGCGGCGAGCCATGGGCCTTGGCCGTGTCGGTGTCATGGGGGGAGGGGTAGCCGATATGGCTGCGGAGCATGATGAGGGAAGGCTTGTCCTCGACGCCCTTGGCCCGAACCAGTGCCGACTCCAGCACGTCGAGATCGTTGGCCGCCTCGCCGACGTCGTCGACGTCCCATCCGTAGGCCTCGAAGCGCTCGGCCACGTTGTCGGAATACGCGAGCTCGGTGGGACCGTCAATGGTGATGTGGTTGTTGTCGTACACGTAGACCAGACGCCCCAGTTTCTGGTGCCCGGCGAACGAGGCGGCCTCGTGGGAGATGCCCTCTTCCAGGCAGCCGTCACCGGCGAAGACGAAGGTGTAGTGATCGCAGATCTCGGGGGAGTAGTGGGCCCGCAGGAACCGCTCGGCGATGCCCATGCCCACACCGTTGGCGAAGCCCTGGCCCAGGGGACCGGTGGTCACCTCTACCCCTTCGGTGTGGTGAACCTCGGGGTGACCCGGGGTCTTCGATCCCCACTGTCGAAATCCCTTGAGGTCATCCAGGGTCAGCCCGTACCCGGTGAGGTAGAGCATCGAGTACAAGAGGATCGAGGCGTGACCGTTGGAGAGCACGAAGCGGTCCCGATCGGGCCAGTGCGGATCCGACGGGTCATGGTGCAAGACCCGGGTGAACAAGACGTGGGCCAAGGGGGCGAGAGCCATGGCCGTGCCCGGGTGGCCGGCGTTGGCATGCTGGGGCGCGTCCATGGCCAAGCCACGGATCACGTTGATTCCCAACTGCTCCGTGGCTGCGTCGCGGGTCACTTCCGGTGGGGCCAGCGGGGTTCCGGTCATTGCTGGTCACCCTATCCGGCCGGGTACGGATTCGGAAGCAGGTTGTGGGCTCGAGCTCCCTGTATGTGATTTCACTCAGTGGTCACGGAACAGAGCGATCGCCGCAGTGAAGCCGTGGACGAAGTTCGACCCTCCGATGGGCCCGAACTCGCCGGCGGCGAAGAAGCCGGCGTTGGGCACCGCTCCCACCAACTCGGACACCACCGAAGCGTCGTGATCGGGCTGGTCGAACAGGCGCTCGCCCCTCCCGTTGCAGGTGAACACCAAGGCGCCGTCCGCCTCTCGGGCAGCCAGCAGCTCACGCAGGTCCTCGTCCGCCGTACCGGCGTCCCGTACGTGGAACTGGACTGTCGTCCCGGTGGGGACCTCATCGTTGACGGCGACGGCACCCGTGGCTCGATCGACGCCTACCACGTTGCGCACCAGGAAGTCGCCGCGGCCGAACTCCGACCGATGTTCGTCGATGACCCGGCCCAGGTGCAGCCCGCCCGACTCCAGATTGGCCACGTCCTCGGCCGACAGCCCCAGCTTGATCTGGTCGACCAGTCGCTCCATGGTCGGCTTTCCGGCCAGTTCATAGAGGACGTTGCGTTCGGATCGGGTCACGGTGAGGGGACTGCCGTAGGGCCGGCAACCCTGGGAGACCACGGTGGCCACCTCGACGCCGGCCCCGATGATCACTCCGACCGCCCCTTCGGTGACGGTCCGTGCACCCATGACGATGCGATTGCCGCCTGGGCCCCGCGCCGCTGAGGCGTTTCCGCCGACGATCGGCAAACCGGGACAGCGATCACTCATCCAGGAGAAGAAGTCCTCGGCGGGAAAGGTGTACGGATCGGCGATCAGGAGGAGGGCCTGGGGCTCGAAGGGGATCTCCTGCGGCCAGCCGCTGAAGGCCCAGTCGCCATCGGGGTCCTGGACCGCGTGGAGGGAGACGGGAAGGAGTGGTCCCAGCCGTGCTGCCCACAGGCTGATGGCTGGTGTCTCCTCGACCTCCCGGTTCGTCCCGAGCACCGACTCGGCCGCGCAGCCGATCATGGCCAGGGGATGGAGGACGGCGTCGACAGCGGCGATGATGTCGTCGAGCGCTCCGGCGTGGGGCGGGGTCACGTAGACGAGCACGAGATCGGGGCGATCCCCGATCGCTTCGAGGACGGCCCCGGTCACCTCGCCGGTGGCCTGGGTGGCAATGGGATGCTACGAAAGTGCGCTGGCGAACGGCATCACTTCGAGCGTACCGGCGGTGAACCGTCGAACCGGCCCCGGAGGCGTAGCACCGGGTTCAGGACTACTAGCGTCAGTCCGTGGCCGACCCCCGGATCCAAGTTCCTCCCAATTGTGAGCTCACCCTGGGCATGGTCTGTGTGGACAAGTCCCAGCCGGGCCGGACGGTCTGGAGGATGCTCGCCGATGAGCGCTTTGCCAATCCGGCCGGCATCGTCCAGGGCGGCTTTTTGGCCGCGTTCGCCGACTCAGCCATGGGCTCAGCCACAGTGACCTTCGCCGCCGCACGGGAGCATCGGGTGTTCTCAGCCAACGTAGAGATGAAGACCAGCTTCATGGCGCCGGCACGCGTCGGCGAGACGCTGGAGTGCGTGGCCGAGGTCGTCTCCGGGGGCTCTCGGGTGGCATTCGTCGAGGCGGAGATGACCGACGGCAGCGGGCGAATGATTGTCCGATCGAGCTCGACCTATCTGCTGACGCCACGAGAGCCCCGTCCGTCCTAGGGGCACCGAAATCAACGATGGCCGACCAGGTCAGGCGGGGTGCGTATAGTTGAGCGGGCATTGGGGAACCACCCAGGGCTGAGCGGCTCGTAGTCCGAGCACCCGACGGACCGAGGAGGATTGTGCCGAAACGCCACGCTGACAACGAGAAGGCCGCTGGTCGTCTCCGGTCGCAGGGGACCGACGCCTTCCAGCTCGTCGTCGACTACGTCAAGCAGGAGACACTCGAGCCCCTGAAGGGCCTCGGCCGGTTCGTCCTGTTCGGTGTGGCCGGATCGGTGGCCCTTGCTGGTGGGTTCGTCATCCTGGCCATCGGCCTGCTTCGCCTCCTCCAAGGCGAGACGGGGACCACCTTCAGCGGCAACCTGTCCTGGCTGCCCTACGTGATCTGTGCCGTCGTCTCGATCGGCGTTGCCGCCGTGGCCATCGTGGCCATTGGCAAGGGTCAAGCGCGGCGTTCGCTCGAACGAGACAAGGAGACGGCATGAGCACCGATGAGGCCCCGATCACCCGCGACGACATCGAGGCACGCTTCCGTGAGCTGAACGGTGAGGTGGGAACCGAAGTCGAGGCTGCGCGGCCTCAACTGCTTACGGTGGGAGCTGCGGTCGCCGCCGTCATCATCACCCTTGCCTTCCTGGCTGGGCGGCGTCGGGGCCGCAAGCGCTCCGCCGTCGTCGAAGTCCGACGGATCTGAGCGGTGGAGCGCTTCTACCGCTTCGTCATGTCCAACGGGCTTCGCCGAGGGATGCGAGGCGGGAACTCGGCCTGGCTGGTCATCGGTGCCTCGGCGTGGCTCCTCAACCGGTCTCGGAGGAAGCAAAACGGTGTCGTCTACCGCACCCTCCTGCAACCGGGTGAAGGTCTGATCGTCACCACCCGGCCTCCGGCGTCCAAGAAGACCGGCGCCTGAGGCGCGTGGACGACGAGAGGAGATCGAACGACCGGTCGAAGCTGACCGATGGGGAGCGGGTCCTGTTGCTCGACGCCAAGGAGCGTCGGTACCTCATTACCCTCCGGGCCGGGACCATGTTCCACACCCACGTGGGGATCGTGGCCCACGACGACCTCATCGGCGCGGCGGAGGGATCGACCGTGCTCGGGAGTACCGGGCGACGGTTCGTGGTGGTACGGCCGACCCTCTCCGACGTGGTGCTGAAGATGCCGCGGGGGGCCCAGGTCATCTACCCCAAGGATCTGGCCGCCATCCTCGTCCAGGCCGACATTGCTCCGGGTATGCGAGTGCTCGAGGCCGGCGTTGGCTCGGGCGCCCTGTCCATGGCTCTCCTGCGGGCGGGCGCCGACGTCGTGGGGTACGAACTGCGTGAGGACTTTGCCAACCGGGCTCGCTCCAACGTGGTGGCCTCGGCCGGTCAGGACGCGCTCTATCGAGTCGAGCTGCGGGACGTGTACGCGGGTATCGACGAGACGGGACTCGATCGCATCGTCCTCGACCTCCCTGAGCCATGGCAGGTCCTGCCCCATGCCCAAGAGGCCATGCGGTCGGGGGGGATCATCTGCGCCTACCTGCCCACCATCAACCAGACCGCTCAGTTCCGGTCCGCGCTGGAGGAGAGCCCGTTCGGCATGGCTGAGACCCTCGAGGTCCTGCACCGCACCTGGCACATCGAAGCGCGTTCGGTGAGGCCCGATCACCGCATGGTCGGCCACACTGGATTCCTGACCACGGCCCGGTTGCTGGTTCCACCCACCGCCACCGGGCCTGTCGAAACGGCAGTCCCCACCGAAACGGCAGTCCCCACCGAGACGGCAGTCCCCACCGAGACGGTGTAGCCAACTCGGTGCGAGGCCCGGGTCAGCCGGGCTCAGCCCACCCGCGCCGGCTCAGACCGGCTCAGCTCAGCTCTTCTCGATGAAGATGCACTCCCCGGGGCATTCCTCGGCCGCCTCGACCACCGCGTCCTCGAGATCGTCGGGGACGGCAGCCATGCCCGCCGAGCCACCGGGCTCACTTTTCACGTCGGCGCCCTCTTTGACATAGGCCAGGCCGTCGTCGAGCAGTGTGAAGACCGCGGGGGCGATCTCCTCGCAGAGACCGTCACCGGTACAGAGATCCTGGTCGATCCAGACCTTCATGAGTGTCAATTCTCCTACCTACGTGCTCTCGACTCGTTCTCGACCGAGAGGGCGGTCAACCGGGCCGTACGTCCCGACTTGGACGCGACCGACCCTGGTGAGGACCGACGACCCGCACAGCGATGCTACCGCCTCCCCGGAGCCCAGTGGTCCACCCTGGTCACGAGGTTCGGGCGCCACCCGACACCATCCCTCCGGGAACCCGCCGGTGCATGGTCGGGGCGTACCCCGGTGTAGGGTCGCTAGGCAGGGGACCAAGCACAAAGCGAGGTGATACCGACGGCTGACTTCGATGGACCAGCGAACCACCAGGGCGCGGGTGACGGGGCAGAAGACCTCGACACCCTGCGGGTGCGCGCCCAAGAGGCAGAGGACGAGGTCACCGTGCTCCGCCGCCGGCTGCAGGAGAGCCCGAGGCGCGTCCAGACCCTCGAGGAGAAGTTGCTCGAGACAAAGGGCCAGTTGGCCCAGGCCATTTCCCAGAACGAGAAGCTGACCTTCACCCTGCAGACGGCCAAGGAGCACATCGCCAACCTGCGCGAGGAGGTGGAGAAGCTCACCCAGCCCCCTGCCGCCTACGGCACCTACCTGGGAGCCAACGACGACGGCACCGTGGACGTCTTCTCCGGCGGCCGGAAGATGCGCGTATCGCTGCACCCGGATATCCAGACCGGTGAGCTCCGGCGGGGCAACGAGGTCGTCCTCAACGAGTCGCTGAACGTGGTCCTGGCCCGCGAGGGCGAGGGACAGGGCGAGGTCGTGGTCCTGAAGGAGGTGCTCGAGGACAGGCGGCGCGCCCTGGTGTTCGGGCGCGCCGACGAGGAGCGGGTGGCCGAGCTGTCCGACGACCTGGTCGGCGTGAAGCTCCGGGCCGGCGACACCGTGCTCATGGAGAGCAGGACCGGACTGCTCATCGAGAAGCTGCCCCGACCCGAGGTCGAAGAGCTGGTCCTCGAAGAGGTCCCCGACGTCACCTACAGCGACGTAGGCGGCCTCGACTCGCAGATCGAGGCGATCACCGATGCGGTGGAGCTTCCCTACCTGCACCGAGAGCTCTATGCCGAGCACAAGCTGCCGGCCCCCAAGGGCATCTTGTTGTACGGACCGCCCGGGTGCGGCAAGACCCTCATTGCCAAGGCGGTGGCCAATTCGCTGGCCAAGAAGGTCGCCCAGGTAACCGGCAACACCAACATCCGCAGCTACTTCTTGAACATCAAGGGGCCCGAGCTCCTGAACAAGTACGTGGGCGAGACCGAGCGACAGATCCGGCTGGTTTTCCAGCGGGCGCGGGAGAAGTCCGAGGAGGGCGTCCCCGTCATCGTCTTCTTCGACGAGATGGATTCGTTGTTCCGGACCCGGGGCACGGGGATCAGTTCGGACATGGAGTCGACCATCGTGCCCCAGCTGCTGGCGGAGATCGACGGGGTGGAGACCCTCCGAGACGTGATCGTGATCGGCGCCTCCAACCGCGAGGATCTCATCGACCCGGCCATCCTCCGTCCTGGACGGCTGGACGTGAAGATCCGCATCGAACGGCCCAACGAGACTGCCGCGTCCCAGATCTTCTCCCGCTACCTCACCCCCGATCTCCCCCTCGACGTCGAGGAGGTCCAATCGTTGGGCGGCGGCGATCCGGCCAAGGCGACCCAGGCGATCATCGAGACGACGGTCAGCGAGATGTACCGGAGCGACGACGAGAACCGCTTTCTCGAGGTCACGTATCAGAACGGTGACAAAGAGATCCTGTACTACCGGGACTTCGCCTCGGGGGCCATGATCGAGAACATCGTGCGGCGAGCGAAGAAGCTGGCCATCAAGCGCACCATCGCCGGGGAAGGCCGCGGCATCCGGACCAGCGACCTGTTGGAGTCCATCCGCCAGGAGTACAAGGAGAACGAGGACCTTCCCAACACCACCAACCCCGACGACTGGGCCAAGATCTCGGGGAAGAAGGGTGAGCGGATCGTCTATATCCGTACCCTGATCAGCGAAGATCGGGAGACGACAGGGGGACGCTCCATCGAGCGGGTCGGCACTGGTCAATATCTCTGACCTGTGGGGCGGGGCCGATCCGCCGGGGCGGGGCCGAGGGGGGTCTGTTTGATGACGACGCCGCCGGGATAGGGTCACGTTCGTGGCCATTCCCAAGGTCTGCGGAATTGAGACTGAATACGGCATACACGTGTCGAACGGCGACCCGAATCCCATCGCGGCTTCGTCGGTCCTGATCAACGCCTATGCCAATGAGGTCGCCCGCCAGCAAATCCGCTGGGACTTCGAAGATGAGTCCCCGGGCAACGACGCCAGGGGCCAGGCCCGCGAGGGTGCGATGCCCCCACAGATCGAGACCCATCTGGTCAACACCGTTCTGACCAACGGCGCCCGGTTCTACGTCGATCACGCCCATCCGGAGTTCTCCACCCCCGAGTGCGCCGACGCTCTCGAGTGCGTGCTCTACGACCTGGCCGGCGAGCTCATCATCCAGCGCGCCATGGAGGCCGCGGACCGGACCGTGCACGATGGTCGCCGCTTGATCGTCTACAAGAACAACTCCGACGGCAAGGGGAACTCGTACGGCTGTCACGAGAATTACTTGATGGACCGGGCCACCCCCTTCTCCCGCATCGTCAAGTCGGTCATTCCCCATTTCGTCACCCGCCAGCTGTACTGCGGCGCGGGAAAGGTGGGGGCGGAGACGCCGACGCACGACGGTCGGACGGTGGACTTCCAGATCTCCCAGCGAGCCGAGTTCTTCGAGGAGCAGGTGGGCTTGGAGACGACGTTGAAGCGGCCGCTGGTGAACACCAGGGACGAGCCCCATGCCGACCCCCACCGGTACCGGCGGCTCCACGTCATCGTGGGCGACGCCAACCTGGCCGAGGTGGCGACGCTGTTGAAAGTGGGTACCACATCACTGGTGCTTGCCATGATCGAGGACGACATCCCCTGGAGCCGCGAGCTCAACCCCGCCGATCCGGTGCGCGCCATTCACGCCATCTCCCTGGACCGAACCTTCACGCAACCCATCGAGATGGCCGACGGTTCGACGGCCACCGCGCTCGACATCCAATGGGAGTTGTTCTCGTTGGCTCGCAAGTTCGCCGACGATCGCGGCCTCGAGTGCATGGTCGATGTCGAAGTGGGGGAGGAAGTGCTGCGCCGCTGGGAGATGGTGCTGCACGGCCTGGAGACCGATCCCATGTCACTGGCCCGCCAAGTGGACTGGGTGGCGAAGCTGAAGCTGCTCGAGGCCTATCAGGCCCGTCACGGATGTTCGTGGTCCGACCACCGGATGGCCGCCATGGACCTGCAATATCACGACCTGCGCCCCGACCGATCCCTGTTCGCCCGGCTGGACACGGAGCGATTGGTCGCCCAGGAGGACGTGGCCCGAGCAGTCACCGAACCGCCCCGCCGCACCCGGGCCTGGTTCCGTGGTCAGTGCCTGGCCCGCTTCCCAGAAGCCGTGGTCACGGCCAACTGGGATTCACTTGTATTCGATCTCGGTACCGATCCGCTGCGACGCGTCCCTATGATGGACCCTCTGCGCGGCACCGCCGAGCATGTGGGCGAGCTGTTGGAGGGAAGTACGAGCGCATCCGACCTATTGGACCGGTTGAGCCGTTGAGAGAGGTAGCACCATGGCTGAACGTGAACTGAAGAAGAAGAAGACAACCACTACCGAGCGCACCGACGACGAGGTCGAAGAGGTTCCGACCACTTCGGCAACGGGCGAGAAGCTCAAAGCCGAGCTCGACGATCTCCTGGACGAGATCGACGAGGTCCTGGAGGACAACGCCGAAGAGTTCGTCCGCAACTACGTCCAGAAGGGTGGCGAGTAACCCACGTGGCCCTGCCGCTCTACTCCCCGTCCGATGACCCGGGCCCCGACTTCGCAGGACTGATCCGTCGCATGCAGAGCTCCGATCGAACCCGAGGGGGTCCGACCATGGCCGCGGGCACTGGGGCGGGCGCCGGCTCGTCCTTGGCCGCAACAGGCCTGGGTGACGTCCGCCACGGCACGACGGTGGCTGCACTCCGCTTTGCCGACGGCGTGGTCATGGCGGGCGATCGTCGGGCCACCGAGGGACACTCCATCGCCCACCGGGCCATGGAGAAGGTCTTTCCCGCCGATCGCTTCTCGGCCGTGGCCATCGCCGGGGCGGCCGGTCCGGCGGTGGAGATGGTCCGGCTGTTCCAGACCCAGCTCGAGCACTACGAGAAGGTCGAGGGCGTGGTGCTCAGCCTCGAGGGCAAGGCCAACCAACTGGGCCAGATGGTCCGCGACCATCTGCCCATGGCCATGCAGGGGCTGGCCGTCGTCCCCCTCTTCGCCGGGTACGACCTGGCTCGCGGGACCGGGCGCATCTTCACCTACGACGTGACCGGCGGGCACTACGAGGAGACCGAGCACAACGCCACCGGCTCGGGGGGCCGCGACGCGCGGACCACCATCAAGCTCGGGTACCGGGTGGGATTGAGCCGGGACGCCGCCGTGGAACTGGCCATCGAGGCCCTCTACGAGGCGGCCGACGAGGACTCGGCCACCGGCGGCCCCGATGTGGTGCGGGGCATCTATCCGCTGGTCGCCACCGTCACGGCCGACGGATACCAGGCGGCGGCCGAGACCGAAGTGGCCGAACGGTTCGCCACGTTGATCGAGCGCCGTCAAGCGGAGGGACGCCAGCCATGACGATGCCCTACTACGTAGCGCCCGAACAGGTCATGAAGGACCGGGCCGAGTATGCCCAAAAGGGGATCGCCCGGGGTCGATCCCTGGTAGCCACCACCTTCGACGAGGGCATCCTGATCGTGGCCGAGAACCCGTCCCGGTCCCTGCACAAGATCAGTGAGATCTACGACCGGATCGCCTTCGCCGGCGTGGGAAAGTACAACGAGTTCGACCAGCTGCGCGTGTCCGGTATACGCCACGCCGACACAAAGGGATACGCCTACAGCCGGGAAGACGTGGACGCCCGCTCGCTGGCCAACCTGTACGCCCAGTACCTGGGCCAGGTGTTCACCCACGAGATGAAGCCGCTCGAGGTGGAGATCCTGGTGGCCGAGCTGGGTACCGGTCTCCGGCCCAACCAGCTGTACCACATTGCCTACGAGGGAACGATCACCGACGAGGACCGCTATGCCGTCCTTGGTGGTGAGACCGAGACCATCGCCCAGCGGGTGGAGACTGCGTGGCGAACGGACTGGTCGTTGACCGATGCCCTGAAGGCCACCGTTGGGGCCCTGGCCGGTCCTGAGCGGACCCTGCACGGCAACGACCTCGAAGCGGCCGTGCTCACCGGCGGCAACGGCCGCCGTGCCTTCGTGCGCCTGGTCGAAGACGAGCTCGACGCCCTACTGAGCTGATCAGGTCGGTCCCAGCGCGACACAATCGATTGGGCCGTCACCGCCCCTCACCAGCGGAACCGACCAGCCCAGAGCCCTTCGCCGTCCAGCTCATGTGACCATGCGGTGGCACGAGGGCAACCTGCCAGTACCGTGAGGGTTATGGAGCGTCGAATCTTCGGCCTGGAGAACGAGTACGGCGTGACGTGCACGCTCCGTGGGCAGCGACGGCTCAGCCCCGACGAGGTGGCCCGCTACCTGTTCCGACGGGTGGTGAGCTGGGGGCGCTCGTCCAACGTCTTCTTGGAGAACGGTGCTCGCCTGTACCTCGATGTGGGCAGCCACCCCGAATACGCCACCCCGGAATGCGACGACATCGCAGAGCTGGTGGTCCACGACAAGGCGGGGGAGTGGATCCTGTCCCAGCTGGTCGAAGGGGCGGAGACCCGGCTGCGCGAGGAGGGGATCCGAGGGGACATCTACCTCTTCAAGAACAACACCGACTCGGCGGGCAACTCCTACGGCTGTCACGAGAACTACCTGACCAGCCGGCGGGATGACTTCTCCCACTACACCGAGGTGCTGATTCCCTTCCTGGTCAGTCGACAGATCTTCGCCGGGGCCGGCAAGGTGCTCCAGACGGCCCGAGGCGCCGTCTTCTGCCTGAGCCAGCGGGCCGAGCACATCTGGGAGGGTGTCTCCTCGGCCACCACCAGGAGCCGGCCCATCATCAACACGCGCGACGAGCCCCACTCCGACGCGGAGAAGTACCGCCGGCTGCACGTCATCGTGGGTGATTCCAACATGAGCGAGTACGCCACCTACTTGAAGGTGGGGTCGACCAGTATTTTGCTGCGGATGCTCGAGGATCCCCAGACGGTGCTGCGCGACCTCACCCTGGAGAACCCGATCCGGGCCATCCGCGAGATCAGCCACGACATCACCTGCCGCCGACCGGTACGGCTGGCCAACGGGCGGGAGATGAGTGCGCTCGACATCCAATCGGAGTACCTGCAGCGGGCGCTCAAGTTCCGGGATCGCCAGGGCCTGTCGCCCCAGGAGGACCGGGCCCTCGATATGTGGGAGCACTGCCTGAAAGGGGTCGAGTCCGATCCACTGAGCTTGCACCGGGAATGCGACTGGGTGGCCAAGTACCGGCTGATCGACCAGTACCGGTCTCGCCACGAGCTGGGTCTCAGCAGCCCCCGGGTGTCACTCTTGGACCTGCAGTACCACGACGTGGACCGGAAGCGCGGGCTCTACTACCGGCTTCAACGGCACGATCAACTCGACCGTATCTGTGACGACGCCGACATCGTCGCGGCCATGTCGACCCCACCGCAGACCACCAGGGCCCGGCTTCGCGGCGAGTTCGTTCGCCGGGCCAAGGAACGGCGTCGCGACTTCACCGTGGACTGGGTGCACCTGAAGCTCAACGACCAGGCCCAACGCACCGTCCTGCTCAAGGACCCGTTCAAGTCCAAAGACGATCGGGTGGAGAAGCTCATCGAGGGCCTGTAGCCTTCGCTACTCGCTTTCCCGTCGCCGTCGGGCACCGAGCCTGCACTAGCCTCGGTGGGCCATGGCCCCCGGAACTTCAGACCCGTCAGCTGGTGACGGACCGCTGGTCGTCCCCCAAGACGGTGAGCACGCCGGATCGGGCTCCCTCGACACGCAGGTAACCGAGGCCGAGACGGGCGAGGGGGCAGGCGAGCCGGCCGCCGGCTCGCACAAAAAGCGACGATCAGGGCGGTCGTGGTTGGTCGAACTGGTCGTGATCGTCGTGGTCGTCCTGGGCGCCTCGTTCCTGGTGCGCACGTTCGTGGTCCAGACCTTCTACATCCCGTCGGGGTCGATGATTCCCACGCTCCAGGTCGGAGACCGGATCCTGGTCGACAAGCTCAGCTATCACCTGCACGGGGTGGGCCGAGGTGACATCGTCGTGTTCTCCAAACCCCCGTTGGAGCAGCAGAACATCAACGATCTGGTCAAGCGGGTGATCGGCCTCCCGGGCGAGACCATCTCCTCGGTAAACGGCGAGATCTACATCAACGGCAAGCTGCTCCCCGAGCCGTGGCTCCAACCCGGGGTGAAATCGCTGCCCGGTCCGAACCCGGTGCCGTTCAACCTGGACAAGCCGTACAAGATCCCTGCTGGTGAGTACTACGTGATGGGGGACAACCGCACCGATTCGGAAGACTCCCGATGGTTCGGCCCCATTCCCAGGTCCCTCATCGTGGGCAGGGCGTTCATCCGGATCTGGCCCCTCTCCCGCATAGGCGGCCTCTGACCCGACACGGCCGGAACCAGCCCCTTGGGCGCGCCGGGTCAGCCGATGGCTGCGATGGTCTTCGAGGGGGATGCGCCGGTACACTTAACCCTCGTGCCCTTCCTTAGCCCGGCAAAGCTGCTGGTGATCCTCGTCGTGGCGCTGGTCGTGCTGGGGCCGGACAAACTCCCGCGCGTGGCCAAGCAGATCGGGGGACTGTGGGGTGACTTCCGCAAATTCCGGGAACGCCTCGAGGCCGATGTGCGGGGCTCCTTCCCTGATCTTCCCTCCAGCGACAAGATCGCCCAGGCCGTCCGTTCGCCGTTGTCGTTCCTCGACGACCTGGCGGCCAGCGACTCGAACGAGAACGATGCCATCGGCACGACATCCGTAACCGTGGTCGGCTCCGAATCAACAGCGGAACACGACGGTGACGTTCAGTCCGCGCCGGTTGCGAACCGACCGGCCGGGGTGGTGCACGCCTCCGCTTCGACGGTGTCGATCGCAGTGCCGGGTGGTGTCAGCCACGAGGTTCGTGAGGCCGCCGCGGTGGTCGGTGACGACCCCGGCATGAACTGACCCATCGCGCCACCGGACGGGACGAGGACACTGGGGTCATGGCCATCAGATTGAAACGACGAAGCGAGGCGAAGGCCCGGGCTGACTCGATGACGCTGATCGAGCACCTGACCGAGCTGCGCCGCCGTGTGCTGGTCTCCGCCGTGGCCTTCGTCGTGGCCGCCACGGTGGCCTTTTTGCTCTACAACCACATCTTGTCCTTCCTGCAGCACCCCTACTGCCAGGTCAACGCCCGTCACTGCAACCTCTATGTGACAAGCCCACTCGACGGGCTCTCGCTCCGGGTGAAGATCGCCGCCTACGGCGGGATCTTCCTGGCCTCACCGGTGATCCTGTGGGAGCTGTGGCGGTTCATCACCCCGGGGTTGAACCCCAAGGAGAAGAAGTACGCCATCCCCTTCATCGTCTCCTCGATCTTCCTGTTCGCCTTGGGCTGCCTCGTTGCCTACGTGACCTTCCCCCACGCCCTGCAGTTCCTGGACCATATCGGCGGTCCCAGCCTGCAGCAGATCTACAACCCGAACAGCTACCTGAGCCTCATCCTCTTGCTCATGACCGTGTTCGGTCTCACCTTCGAATTCCCCGTTCTCCTCATCTCGCTCGAGATAGCCGGGGTGCTCACCCCTCAGACCCTCGGCAAGTGGCGGCGCTGGGCCATCGTGGCCATCGTGGTGGTGGCCGGGGTGGTCACCCCCAGCTCCGATCCCTTCTCCATGCTGGCCATGGCCATCCCCCTCTATGTCTTCTACGAGATCTCCATCGTCGTCGGAAAGGTGTTCGCACGGCGATCGACGGGTGATCCGGTGAGCGAGATCGAGACGCCGATCGGGAGCTCGTAACGGACAGCGCACCCGCGGTCAGAAGCACCTTCCTCCACCAGCTCGGGTTTCCCCTCGACCCCTATCAGGAGGAGGCCATGGATGCCGTCGACGCAGGGTGCTCGGTCCTGGTGTCGGCCCCTACCGGCTCGGGAAAGACGGTGGTGGCCGAGTACGCGGTGGCCCGAGCCATCGCCCAGGGGGGCAAGGCGTTCTTCACCACCCCCCTCAAAGCCCTGTCCAACCAGAAGTTCGGCGACCTCGCCGCCCGCTACGGGGCGGACCGCGTGGGCCTCCTGACCGGCGATGTCTCCCACCAGCCGCATGCGCCCGTGGTGGTCATGACCACCGAGGTCCTGCGGAACATGCTGTTCGCCCGCTCGTCGGTCCTCGAGGGCCTGTCCGTGGTGGTGC
>DASXMT010000182.1:0-10821 GCA_036495505.1 Acidimicrobiales bacterium
CCAGGCCGCTTGGACGTTGTCACCCGAGATGCTCATGTCCTCATCGGGCACCGCCTCTTCCGATGCCGCCGGCGTGTCCACGCTCATCCCTGCCTCCTCATCGACAGTTGCCCTCCCGTTGGACCCGTCGAGTCGGGATCCGAACCGGCCTGTGAGGGGTGAGCTGCCGCCGCAGGTTCTCGATCCCCCAGCGAAAGCCACACCTGCCCACCACGCATGGCCGGCTCCCCCCAGGGCACGCTAGCTGCTCGGAAAACACTCGTGTGCGCAAGTCGGGTGATGGCATCATGTGCGAGCATCATCAGGGGACCTGGCCGGCCACGTCAGCCGGGACGAGACCCTCGAAGACCATGACCACACAAGGGGGCGACCACGGTGAGCGATATCGAGACCGACACGACAGCGCTGGTCGAGAAGCTGACCTCCCAGCTGCTGGACGAGCACCCCCCAGCCACCACCGACCGAACCACGTTCCTCGGCGCCCGGTTCGATCTGGGCCTTGCTGCCGTTCACTTCCCGCCGGGCTGTGGCGGCCTGGGCCTGAGCCCCCGCGTCCAGTCATTGGTCGAAGCCCGGTTGGGACCGGCCGGCGCCCCCTCGTCCTCGTCGGTGAACCCCATCGGCGTGGGCATGGCCGCGCCGACGCTGGCCACCCATGGGACCGATGCCCAGCGGGCCCGGTACCTCCGTCCGCTGTTCACCGGCGAAGAGGTGTGGTGCCAGCTCTTCAGCGAACCGGGCAGCGGGTCCGACCTGGCCGGACTGTCCACCCGGGCCGTGCGCGACGGGGACGAGTGGGTGGTGAACGGCCAGAAGGTGTGGACCTCGTTGGGCCACCTGGCCGACTACGGCATCCTGTTGGCCCGCACCAATCCTGACGTGCCCAAGCACAATGGGCTCACGTACTTCGTGGTCGACATGTCGGCCGCCGAAGTGGACGTTCGACCCCTGTTTCAGATGACCGGGGATGCCGAGTTCAACGAGGTCTTCCTCACCGACCTGCACATCCCCGACTCCGACCGGGTCGGCGACGTGGGGGAGGGCTGGCGAGTGGGGCTGACCACGCTCATGAACGAGCGGGTGCTCATCGGCGGCGGCGTGTCCAAGCAGGGCCAAGGGGCCATCGCCCTCCTCGTCGACGTGTTCCGGGAACGAGGAGGCGACATCCTGGCCCGGCAAAAGGTGGCCGCCCTCTGGGTTCGGGCCGAGGTGCTGCGGTTGACCAACCTCCGCGCCGGCGTGGGTCGATCGACCGGCACACCGGGCCCGGAAGGATCGATCGGCAAGCTGGCCCACACCGAGTTGATGCAGGATATTCACTCCACCACCATCGACCTGCTGGGCATGGAAGGCACCCTCTACCCCGCCGGCTACCGGAAGATCCGGTCCCAGCGGAGCTCGGAGGCGCCCAGCCGGCAACAGGCCTTTCTCCGCAGCCGGGCCAACTCCATCGAGGGCGGGACGACCGAGATCATGAAGAACATCCTGGCCGAGCGGGTCCTCGGCCTACCGGGGGACGTCCGGGTCGACAAGGAACTGGCCTGGGCCGACGTGCCCCGGTCCTGACCCTTCGCCAGTTCGACGAGGAGCGCTCACCGACGAGTCGGGCGCGCCCACCGACGAGCCCGGCGCGCTCACCGACGAGCAGGGACGGGCACCCTGAGCAGGTCCTCAGCGGCAACTACATCGGGAAAGATGACCGCCGCCTCATCGGCTAGGACCCGGCTGTCCGGGTAGCGCTGGGAGAAGTGGGTGAGGACCAGGCGCCGAGCGCCGGCATCCCGGGCCAGCCGAGCGGCGTCGGCCGCGGTCAGATGGCGGTAGCGCCGAGCCAGGTCCTCGTCCGCAGTGGTAAACGTGGATTCGCAGACCAGGAGATCCACGTCGGCGGCCAACTTGAGAGCGGCGTCGCACAGGCCGGTGTCCATGACGAAGGCCATCGACTGTCCGGGCCGCTCCCTGCTCACCTCGGCGAGCTCGATGCGCCGGTCGTCCAGGTCGATCCATCCCCTCTGCTCGAGCGCCCCGACCGACGGGCCGCTGATCCCAGCCCGGTCCAGGAGCTCGGGCACGAACCTCCGACCGGACGGCTCTTCCAGGCGCCAGCCGAACGTCTGGGGCTCGTGCTCCAGTTGGTGGGCGACGATGGCGAACGACGGTCCCGTCCACACCGTGCCGTCCGCCGCCACCGGCATGGCCTGCACGTCCACGTCGTCGCGGTATACCGAAGCGTGTCGTAGCCGGTCGAAGTACCGCCGTCCGCTCGCCGGGAAGAATACCGGGATGGACCGCGTGACGCGATCCAATGAGAGGCGTTGGAGGATGCCGGGAAGCCCGAGGCAGTGGTCGCCATGGAAATGGGTGACGCAGATGGCCGTGATCGATGCGGGCGAGACACCTGCTAACAGGAACTGCCGCTGCGTTCCCTCACCGGGATCGAAGAGCACACCCTCGCCGTCCCAGCGGAGGAAGTACCCGTTGTGGTTCCGATGTCGGGTCGGGGCCTGGCTGGCCGTTCCCAGCACGACGAGCTCGCGCATGGACATGCAACACTCACGAAGCCTTCCCCGGCACCGACTTCTTGGCCGGAGCCTTCTTGCCAACAGTCCTGCTCTTCGCCGTCGTCCCCGGCCGGGCTGGTGTCTGGCGCCCGCGGTCGGGCTTGTCCGCCGCGCTTGTCCCGCTGCTGGCGGAACGTGTGCCAGTGGAGCGGTCGATACTGGCTCGGAGCGCAGCAACCAAGTCGACGACGTTCGTCGGTTCCGGTGCCTCGTCGGTGGGCGTGAACTCTCCGCCCGTGCGTTTGGATTCAATGAGTTCGTTGAGGCGACCGGTGTAGGTGTCTCGGTATTCGGTAGGTCGCCACCTGTCGCTCATCGACTCGATCAGCTGGGTCGCCATCTGCCGCGCTGGACCAGGGGCCGACACCCTGCCGGGGACGTACTCCATCGCCGATGCGGGATCCCGGATCTCGTCGGCAAAGAACATGGTCTCCAACACGAGTACCGCCCCGTAGGGGCGGACGGCAGCCAAGTGCTCCCTGCCCCGCATGACGAACTTCCCAATGCCGGCTTTGTTGGTGTCCACCATGGCGTCGCGCACCAGCGCGTAGGTCTTTACTGTTTCCGCACCCGTGGGGCCCACGTAGTAGGGCCGGTGAAAGTACATCGGGTCGATCTCGTCGAGGCCGACGAAGGCATGGATGTCCAGCGACCGGGAACGGCCTGGCGCAACGAACTCCAGCTCCTCGTCGTCGACCATGACGTAGTTGCCGCCACCGGTGGGGGCTCCTCGTTCGATGGCGTCATAGTCCAGCTCGTCGCCAGTACGCTCGTTGACCCTCCGGTAGCGGACCCGGTCCGTGGTGCCCTTCTCGAACTGGTGGAAGGTGACCGTGTGCTCTTCGACGGCCGGGTACAACCCGATCGGTACTGATACCAGGCCGAAGCTCATGACACCGGTCCAGATTGTCCTGGCCACAGTCCCCTCCTGCCCTCGTCCCGTGGCGCTCCGGTGTCGCCCCGGGCTGACATCCTCGTTTCAGGCGTTGATACCCGATCCGGTCCTGGGCCAAGCATCCCCGGCCAAACCGGCACGCTCTGTCAGCGGGTCTCCGCCGCCCCATGGAGCTTGCGCAGCGAGGCATGGAGCGAGGCCTCGATCAGGCGGTCGTTGTCCTTGGAGATGAAGTCGTGCACGCGCTTTTCCAACAGCACCCGCATGAGCGGGTTGAAAACGTCGTAGGTCTCCCTGAAGTACACGCGGGTCTTTCCGTCGCCCAGGTCCTCCAGCCGGGTCCAGCCCGATGCCTTGGACCACAGCGGCTTTCCGATGGCGTCGTACCGCCAGGACACCGGGCGGGTCGCCTCGGTGATCCACTCCCATGATTGCGCCTTCCCACCGGACAGGAGGTACTTGGGCACGGGGAAGTAGCAGTGTCGGACCAGGCCGTTCCCTTCCTCGTCCCCCTGGTGATAGATCTCGATCTTGACCGTCTCGGTCTCGATCCCGGTGCGCGTGCGCGCCCAGATCACATCCCAGACCTCCTCAGGCGTCCCGTCAACGACGAAATCGAACCGGTGGTCCTGCATGATTCCTCCTCTGTGCCTGCTCTCGCATGCATGCCGTGTTTGCCGTCTGCTGAGTCTTGATCCTGTCCGGCGGGCTTGCCGTATGACGGCCAGTCGGTGTTGCCAACGTCCTATGGGGTCTGCCCTTCGGACGTCGCCGGGGTGTCGGTGACATCGTCCACCAGTTGACGCTTCAGCACCTTCCCACCCGCATTTCTGGGCAGCTCGTCCACATAGGTGATCCGACGGGGCACCTTGTAGCCGGCCAGCCGAACGGCGGCGAAGTCCCGAAGCTCGTCCGCGGTCAGGACCTCACCGGCCCGCAGGGCCACGAAGGCGGCGACGTCTTCACCCAGGACTTCGTGGGGAATACCGACGACCGCCGCTTCGAGGACGGCCGGATGGGCGTGCAGGACGGCCTCGACATCGTTGGCGTAGACGTTCATCCCCCCGCGGATGATCATCTCCTTCTTGCGTCCCACGATGTAGAGGTAGCCGTCGGCGTCGAGATAGCCCAGGTCGCCGCTGTGGAGCCAGCCTCCCTCCCACAAGCGCGCGGTGGCCTCGGGGTCCTTGTAGTACTCCCGGTGCTTCCCGGGGTACTTGGTGATGACCTCTCCGACGTCACCGACGGGCAGGTCGGCACCGTCGTCATCGATGATCCGAACCTCGACCGGGGGCCGGGGCTTGCCCACCGCGCCCGGGCGCGTCCGCGAAGCCTCGGGGTCCATGGTGAAGGTGGCATAGCCCCCCTCGGTCTGCCCATAGCTGTTCAGGACGGCAGCATCAGGCACCGCCTCTTGCAGACGACGAAGGGTGTCGGGAGCGAGAGGGGCGCTGCCCAGGGCGATCAGTTGCAGGCTCGACAGATCGGCCTTCTCGAACCTCGGATCATGGATCAACAGCTGGGCCATGGCCGGCACGAGGAACGTCGCCGTCGGCCGGTCACGTTCGACGACTTCGAGCCAGGGTCCGACGTCGAACTTGGGAAGGTAGAGGGCCGTCATTCCCAACTTCATGGGATTGTGGATGAATCCGAGTCCGGCGAAGGTGAACACCGGAGCGGCGGTCAGCCATCCCGTCCCCTGCCACTGGGGGACGGCGGTGGGCAGCATGGAGATCACCCCGTGACGCACGGACACACCCTTGGCCGCGCCGGTGGTTCCCGACGTGTACATGATGTCGGCCAGGTCGTCCTCGTCGGTCGGCGTCTGGATGAAACCGTCGTCCGGGCTCTTCGCGCTCTCGAAATCGGGACAGCCCTCGATGGGTGCCGGGCCGGCCACGACCACCACCGACAAGCTGGGCAGCGAGCCGAGGAGGGGGGTGACGGCCCCGGCGTAGACGCCGCTGGTGACGATGGCGGTGACCTCGGCGTGCTCGAAGATCGCTTGCGCCTCGGGTACGGACAGCCGATTGTTGGTCGGCACCGCCACCGCGCCGAGCTTGTGCACCGCGCTGTAGGTGACGATCCAGTCCAGGATCTGTTCGGCCTCGAGGTAGATGGCCACCCGGTCGCCCTTGGCCACGCCCTTCGCCGCCAGTCCTCGGGCCAGGCGGTTGGACTGTCGATCCCACTCGGCGAAGGTGATCGACGCTCCGCTGTCCAGGTTCCGGTACCCGATCTCCCCGGGGTAGGTCGAGGCCATCAGGCGCAGCTGGTCGGTCAGCAGGTCAGCCATGAGTGCGGCCCCCGAGGATCCGGGCCGCGGCATCACCCAGGAAGTCATTCATTGCTTCGGGGTCGATGGGCAGCTGTCGGGCCGCGTCCAGCGCCTTGTCCATGGGGAGGAAGGGATGGTCGGACGCGAACAGGACGCGGCCCCGGCCCCTGCTCGACCCCATGAACCTGACCAGGCCCGGGTGCATGTACGTGGCCAAGTAGGCCGAGTTGGACAGGTAGAGGTTCGGCCACTTGAGCATGTACTCGATCAGAAGGTCCTCATAGGGGTGGCCCATGTGCGCCCCGATGACGACCAGGTCGGGGAAGTCGATCAGCACGTCCTCGAGCAGGACGGGGTCCTGGCACCGGGAACGCACCCTCGGCCCCGGGATGCCGATGTTGATGGAGACGGGAATGCCGAGCTCCTCGCAGGTGGCGTACAGCGGGTAGTAGAGGGCGTGGTTCAACGGGTACTGCTGGACCAGTGGCGACACCCGGACGGCGTCGAGGATCCCGTCGGCGAAGCGGGCGCGGACAGCAGTGCCCTGTTGACGGGGGTGCTCCACGTCGTCGGCCGACGCGGCCAGCAGCAACCGGTCACGGTGCTCGGCCACGAAGGCCACCCGATCCTCGTCGACCGAGGACAGGGCGGTGCTGAGCACGCCCTTGTCCACCCCGGCCCGATCCATCTCGGCCACCAGGTCCTCTTCGGTCATGCCTTGTTGGACCTCGCTGCCGAAGAAGCCCTCGATGCCGCCGAACCCCTCCTGGCCCACGAACGCCTTCGCCGCCCTGGTCGACATGGCATTGACCCAGAGATCGATGATCACATACAACACATCCCCCACTGCACGAACGAGAGAGTCCCAGGCGCTGGGACCGACGGTGGCGACTCTAGCCAATGGTCGCCGGATCCGAAACCTGGCGTTCTCCGGATGCCGGCCCGGAGTCATTCTGGCCTAACGTCATCGGAACGGGCCCCACCGCTGTGCCATATACCGCCCGGCAGAGAACCCGGCAGAGAAAGGGCGCGGCGATCGCGGAGGCCCAGCGACCCGAACCCGACAGGAGAAGGAGAGGGGCATGAGCGAGGAAGCGGTTGTCTACGAGGTGGCCGGCCACGTGGCCACCATCACCATGAACCGACCTGGGGCGGCCAACGCCCAGAACACCGCCGTCATCGACGGCATCGACCATTTCCTCGACGTGGCCGACGCCGACGACGAGGTTCGCGTCGTGGTCCTGGCCGGAGCGGGCAACCACTTCTCCGCCGGTCACGATCTGAAGGCACTGGTCACCGGAGACGACGCCGACCCCTGGGTGGCCATGCGCGAAACGCCGGAAGGCAAGTTCCGCCACGAGCAGACCATGTACTACGAGCGCTGCAAGCGCCTCTATGCCTTCCGGAAGCCCACCATCGCCCGGGTCCAGGGCGCGACGGTGGCAGCAGGTCTGATGCTGGCCTGTATGTGCGACCTGATCATGGCCGCCGATGACGCCACGTTCTCCAACCCGGTGCTCCGGATGACCGGCGCCGGGGTGGAGCTTCTGGTCGAGCCGTGGGAGCTCGGCATCCGCAAGGCGAAGGAGTTCCTGTGGACGGGCGAGACGATCGACGCGCAGGAGGCCTGGCGACTGGGTCTGGTCAACCGCGTCGTCCCCGCCGCCGACCTGATCGAGCGCACCCGGGAGCTGGCCGACCGGGTCGCCCTCGTGCCCCCGACCACGGCCCAGGTGGTGAAGGACACCATCAACAACTCGGCCACGCTCATGGGCAAGGAAGAGTCTTGGAAGTACCACTTCATGGCCCACCACTGGATGCACAACACGTCGACCGCCCTCGATGCCCTGGCCGCCCGCAAGACCAAGTCCTCGATGCAGGAGGTCTTCGCCGAGCACCGAGATGACTGAGGACCCGCTTCCGCTCGCCGGCCTGCGGGTGATCGACGTCGGAACCCGCATCAGCGCGCCGTTCTGCGCCGGCCTGCTGGGCGAGATGGGGGCCGAGGTCATCAAGGTGGAGGACCCTCGCGGCGGCGACTTCATGCGAACCATCGGTCCGTTCGCCCCCACCGCCGAGGGCTCGGATGACTACTCGCTCTGGTGGGCGGTGGAGGGGCGTGGCCGCAAGGGCGTCACCCTCGACCTTCGACAGGCGCGAGGGCAGGATCTGTTCCGGCGTCTGGTCGCACGCTCCGACGTGGTGTGCGAGAACTTCAGGCCCGGCACGTTGGAGGCCTGGGCCATCGGACCCCAAGACTGTGACCGGCGCGCCGTCTGGGCCCGGATCAGCGTGTTCGGCCAGGACGGCCCCAACTCCCGACGACCAGGCCTGGACCGGATGGGCATCGCCTACGGGGGCCTCCTCAATCTGACCGGCTATCCCGACCACCCCCCTGTGCGTCCCGGGGTCACCGTCTCGGACTACCTCACCGGCGTGTTCGCCGCCGAAGCGGTGACGGCCGCGCTCTACCGCCGCGACCGACCCGACGGGGGGACGGGACGCGGTGGCGTGGTCGACGCTCCCCTGTACGGGTCCATCCTCCGCATCCTGGAATGGACCATCGCCGGGCAGGATCGGATCGGGCTGACCCGCAGGCGAGAGGGCAACCGCCTGCCCAACTCGGCTCCCCTCGACAACTACCGCACCGCCGACGGACGCTACGTCTGCATCGTGGCCGGATCCGACGCCAACTTCTCCAGACTGTGCGCGGCCATGGACCGCCCCGACCTGGCCAAGGACCCCCGATGGTCGACGCTGGCCCAACGAGCAGCCGGCTCTGATGAGATCAACGGCGTGGTGGCCGATTGGGCCGCTGCCTTGTCGTCCGAGGAGGTCGAGGCGCGTTGCATCGAGCAGGGCGTGCCCGTTGGGACCATCTACGACGCAGCCGACATCCTGGCCGACGCCCACATGGCCGCCCGGGGGGACATCGTCACCGTCGACGACCCCATAGCGGGCCCACTTCGCCAGCAGGCTCCATTTCCGCGCCTCGACGGCAACGCGCCGGCCACCCCGGCACCCGCACCGGCACTGGGCCAGCACAACCGCGAGGTGTGGTGCGACCTCCTCGGGCTCAGCGCCAACGAGCTCGCCGCCCTGCAGTCGGCCGGTGTGGTCTGAGCCCGCGGCCGCATCCCCGCTAACCTCCCTGCGCCATGACCAGAGTCGACAATGCAGAGCCCAACCCGGAACCGATCCCGGCCACCCTGGCCGGCGGGAGTGGGACGATGTTCGTGAACGACATCGGCTTCAGCTTCGACATGTCGGAGGACGGGATGTCCATGGCCGGGGACGCCACCATCACCGACGCCCTGCGGTCGATGGGCACGTCCCTCCCCCGGCCCTCGGTCCTGGCCACCATCGCCGACTGCGTGGCCGGGATTCCCGCCTTCGTGGCCACGGCACCTCGGCTGGCCGTGACACTCGACATCGCGGTGCGCATCGTTTCCGATCGATGCGGTGACCGGTTGGAGCTCTCGGGCGAGGTGGTGAAGATGGGTCGCAGCACGGTGGCCGCCGAGGTCCGCTTCTCCGACCCGACGAGCCACCAGTTGGTGGCCCACAGCTACCTCACGTTCATGGTCTCGCCGCGTCCCCAGGACGTGGCGCCACCCGTGGCCCGGGGCATGCGGACCATCGGGTCGATGCCCATCGCCTTCCCCGACCACGTCGGCATGCGGGTCGTCGAGCCCGGCGTCACCGAGATCGAGCACGGGCCCTTTCTCCAGCAGGCTTCGGGCAGCCTCCAAGGCGGTGCCGTGGCTCTGCTGGGCGAGCTGGCCGCCCAGTCGCTCACCGAGCGTCCTGTCCTCGACCTCGACACCCGGTACCTCACCGCTGTACGGCAGGGTCCCGGTCGAGCCACCGCCGTCGAGATCGGGGGCGGGTTGGTGCGGGCCGAGGTGCGCGACGTGGGCATGGACAACCGGCTGGCCGCACTGGTCACCGCCCGGGTGGCTCCTGCCCGGTAGAGCCAGACGGTCAGGATGGCCCGCACGGGTGGCTAGAGCCAGACGGTCAGGATTCGAGCAGGTACTCGAGCACGCCCTTGGGAGGGTGGTTCAGGTACCCGGCGTCGGGCCAGTTGAACCAGCCCGACGAGGCGATGGCGCCTC
The DNA here is from genome assembly GCA_036495505.1 of Acidimicrobiales bacterium. Lineage (GTDB taxonomy): Bacteria > Actinomycetota > Acidimicrobiia > Acidimicrobiales > RAAP-2 > DASXMT01. Next base: position 9,853 of record DASXMT010000182.1, read on the forward strand.
CGTCGGGATGGAGCGTGGTTCCCGTCACGAACGAAGACAGGTTGGACGCCAGGAACAGGGCACAGCCTCCGGCGTCCTCGAAAGTCCCTTCCCGGGCCATGGGGGTGGCGATGGCCCGGTGTAGCTCTCGGGTCTCGTCCGTGCCCTCTTGCACGGACGACGCCAACCCCGGGGTGGGGATGTAGTCGGGGGCGATGGTGTTGATGCGGATGTTCCGAGGGGCGAGCTCGACGGCCAGGGTGCGGGTCAGACTGGTCACTCCGGCCTTCATCGCTGCGTACACGGCGTACCCCGGCGCGGCGCGATGACCCTCGATCGAGGTGATGTTGATGATGCTCCCCCCGGCTGCGCTCATGCGAGGGATGGCCATCTGGATGGAGTGGAGGAGCCAGGTGAAGTTGGTCCGGATGAGGGCGTCCCATCCGCGCGGGCTCGACTCCTCGAAGGACTGCCGGAAGGTGCCGCCCACCACGTTGACCAGCACGTCGAGCTGACCGTCGTAGCGCTCGTCGACCTGGGCGAAGAAGGCGCCCAACGCCTCGGGGTCGCGAGCGTCGAGCTCCCCGGTCATGACCTCGGCCCCCGCATCGGCGATGGCGGACGCCGTGGACTTCAGGGCGCCGGGGTCCTTGTCGCAGAGGGCCAGGCGCATCCCGGCACCACCCAGGTCGGTGGCGCAGGCCTGGCCCAGGCCGGCACCTCCGCCTACCACCATGGCCACGCGGCCATCGAGGTCCGCCCGTTCGTCCAGAAAGCTCACTGCCGTTCCCCCGTGTCTTCCGCGATCAAGATCACCTGCGTGCGGCCCGACCCCTGTCAGCCCGGAGCGACCTCGATCACCGTGGCCGAGCCCATGCCGCCCCCCGCACACATGGCGGCCACGCCGATGCCCCCGCCCTTGCGGGCCAGGTCGTAGATGAGGGTGGTGAGCATCCGGGCCCCGGTGGCGGCGATGGGATGGCCCAGGCT
>DASXMT010000183.1:0-5079 GCA_036495505.1 Acidimicrobiales bacterium
CCAAGGATTGCGTACACCGCACCGATGACTAGGCCAGGAAATATATATTCCATCTACGTCTTTCCCCTCTCCTGGTTAGTGCGCATCTGCATGAACGATCACCGTGCCCGGCGTCGGCTCACCACGTCAGATGCATGGTGCGATCCTCCGGTCCATGCCAGTCCCCCCTTGATGCGACGCGCTCTGCACGCGGCAGTGGCCATTGCTTGACTTTCGACTCCAGTCTCAGCGGCGATCGATCCCAAAGAGCAGCCTAATTACCCCCTGGCGTTCACGCTGAAGCGGCCCGACGACCTCCCGGAACGTTGCCGAACAACCCCCAGAACACCGCAATGAGCCTATCGATCGTTTGGTGGGTTTGCAAGGGCAGGAGGCGGTAGCTTGCCCTAGGTTTGAACCACCGCATTCCCACGTGTAGGAGTCTCATGAAGCCATCGCTTGCATTCTTCTCATTCGCCGAGCTCACGGACCCGACGAAGCACCACGAGTTCAACGAGTACCATCAATTGGATCATCGTCCGGAGAACCTGGCCCTTCCCGGTGTCATATTCGGGGAGCGCTGGGTCCGCTCGCCCGACTGTGCGAACAGGATTCCCACCCCCGACACCGAGTTCTCCGGCGTCCAGTACATGACGATGTACTGGCTCCGCGAGCCCGTCGAAGCCACCCGTCTAGAGTGGATGGACTTCGGAACCCAGGCCACCCACCTCGGTCGCCGGCCCGACCTGGCCTGGGCAACGAGGCCGCTCGTCGGCGCCTTCATCCCCCTCAAGGGCTACGTGAACCGGCGTGTGCTCATTTCGGAAGAGGCGCTGCCCTTCCGTCCCAATCGTGGGATTTTCGTCACCGCGACGCAGTTGGGTGACGACCTCACGGACACCGAGAGGCTGGCTCGATGGTATGACCGAGTCCACATCCCGGACATGTTGAGCTGTCGCGGCGTGGCCGGCGCGTGGACATTCGTCAGCGAGAATGCGTATCCCGGCCGTCATGGCAACACCACGGCTTCAGCCGGCCCGACGCTGAGAGTCCATGTGTACTTCCTGGACGAGGATCCGCTGACCTTCGCCGAAGACCTGTTCCAGCACCAGAGCCAGTGGCAAGCAGCAGGACGTCTCCCGGACGAGGTCGACGCCGAGACGCCCATCTTCCAATCGCTTCTCCGCACCATTGTCCCGTGGGAGTGGGACTGGTTCGACGGGCCTGCATGAGCGACCCCGTCACTGGCCACACCGTTGGACAACGGATCTGGATCCTTTATCGATGTGCTCGGCTCAAGTGCAGCGGGGCACAGCATCACCCGGTGCCGTGTCGTGCACGGCACCGGGTGAGTCGTGCTCAGGGCAGCGGCGCCGCGCAGTAGAACGGGCTCGACTGCGTGCCACTGATCTGCACCCACTTGCCGTTTTGCACCTGCACGAAGGCGAAGCACGAGGGAGCTGCGGTATGGAAGAGCGGGAAGCTCACCGGAGCCAGCACCCCGTCGCCGGTGTAGTTCTTCAGGGAGTTCGTCGACTTGGTGAGCGACGCCCGTGTGACCGGCTGTGTGCCCAGCGCCTCGACCCCACCAGCCAGCAGACTGGCCGAGGCCCATCCGACGAGCGCCTGGAAGTTGTACTCGTTGGCCGGGGACGTCTTGGCCATCGCGCTGAGGTAGTTCTTCATGCCCGGCGTCTTCACCGTGAACGGAGTGGTGAAGAAGAAGAACGTGTAGTTGTTCAGGGCCGGCCCATACTGCTTCGGCAGGTTCTGCTCGTAGTCCGAACCGTTGGACACCCAGATATCGCCACCACCGACCTGGGCCAGGTCCGCTTGGAACTGTGCCTCCGTGCCGCCGGCCGCAGAGTCGACCACCGTCGCACCCGAGTTCTTCACCGCTTGGGCCACGGCGAGCAACGATGCCGTATTGGTCGGGTCCACGTTGAAGTTGGTGTAGACGACCTTGCCACCGGCCTTGGCGATGAGGGGTACCGAGGTCTTGATCCCAGCCGAGTCAGCCGGGCTCGGGTCGGACAGGAGGGCGAACTTGGTCTTGCCCTTCTTCACCAGGAACTTGACCGACGCAGTCGACTTCCCGTCGATCGGATTACCTGTGTAGGAGAAGAAGTTCGTCTTGTCGGCGCCGAAGAAGCCGGGGGTGATCCCGAAGGCGTAGACGGGAACGCCGACCGACTGCAGGTACGGTGCCGCACTGTCGAACAGCGGGTCGGAGTCGATGAGCGCCACCGCCCCGTTCTGTACGGCGAGATGGGCATTGGCCACGACTTGGCTCGGGCTGCTGGCGTTGTTGTAGATCTTCAGCGAGACCTTGTGTCCATTCAGACCACCGTGACTGTTGACCCAGCTGGCCCAAGCCTGTACGCCCGGGACCAACGGACCGAACTGTGCGCCGAACTCGCCGGTGCTCTCGTTCAGCACACCGATGTTGAGCGTTGCCGGTGCCGCCACTGCCGCAGGAGACGTGACCGCCACGCCAATGACCGACGCCAAAAGAGCCGAAACCGCCATGCCTATCCGGAGGCCCGCTGTGCGGCGTCGGACCCTCAAGTCCGGCCTTCCCCTCCCGCCACGCCACCACCCGTGCTTGCCTTCATTCCCATTCATCGTGCCCCCCTAATTGAGATGGATTAGTTTTATTACAGTTGTATATCAGCAATACGACAATTGTGTGTCAATGTCAACCTTTTTCAATGTCTGCCGGTCAATTGCCCCCTCTATGAGCGTGAATGATTGGTTGAATGGGTCCGAACAGGCGCTTCATGGCAACGGATTGGGCGGCACCGGGTGCCTGAAGAGCTTCACCGCGTTCTCCCAGCACATCTTGCGCTGCTCGTCGACGGGCACGCCGGCCAAGTGCTTGCGCAAGAGGGCCTGGGTGTTGGGCCACGTCGAGTCCGAGTGCGGGTAGTCCGACTCGACCAAGATGTTGTCCACGCCGATGATGTCTTTGGTCAGGAACCCCGACGGGTCGTCGAGGGCGCAGAACCAGAAGTTCCGTCGGAACACGTCCGAGGTGACCTGGAGGTCGGGGTCGTCCACCCCCAACTCGTCCTGGCGGATGTTCAGGTGGTCCACCCGGTCGATCACCGCGCCCACCCAGCCGATCCCCCCTTCGGACATGCAGATCTTGATGGTGGGGAACCGGTTGGCGATCCCCGAGTAGAGCCAGTCCACCGAGTAGGTGAACGATGAGGCGGCAAACAGTGCGCCGATGACCCCGGTGGGGGCGTCGTCGGAGGTGGTGACGGTCTCCCCGGCCGAGCCCACGTGGAGGGAGATGACCGTCTCGGTCTCGGCACAGGCGGCAAAGAACGGCTCCCAGTAGCCACTGTGGATGGTGGGGAGGCCGAGCTTGTGGGGCGCCTCGGAGAAGCTCACGGCCTTGAACCCGCGCTCGGCATTGCGCCGGATCTCCTCGGCTGCGATCACCGGGTCTCGCAACCAGGCGATCTGCTGGGGGATGAACCGATCGGGGTCGGTCCCACACCAGGACTCGAGATGCCAGTCGTTGTAGGCCCGCATGGCGGCAAAGGCCAGCTCCTCGTCCTTCGGCCACAGGGTCAGGCGCTGGCCCACGAACCCGGGTAGGAACGACGGGAAACAAAGGGAGGCCCACACACCGTTGAGGTCCATGTCGACCAGCCGGGACTTGGCGTCCCACGCCCCTTTGCGCATGTGGTCGAAGCGCGAGGGTTCAAAGGTGTGCTCGGCTCGGGGACGACCGGCCACCGCGTTGAAGCCGACGTTGGGAAGGAGCTGGTCGGTCCACAGCCAGGCCTGTCCCCCGTTCTCGGTGTCGACCACGCGGGGGGCCTCGTCAGCGAACTTGGCCGGGAACCGGCCCTCGAAGATGTCGGGAGGCTCGACGACATGGTCGTCGACCGAGATGATCGTGGCCCACAGCTCGGGGGGCTCGGGGTCGGGCAGGAAGGTGACCGTGCCGGGACCTTGTCGTCCGAAATCCCCGGTGCGCTTTTGCAGATCTTCAACCGAAATCCCCATGGGGGGCCTCCTTCGGGTAGTGCCAATGGTGCGAGAGGTGCGACCGGATCAATCCAGCACCTCGGGCTCGGTGCGCAACAGTTGACGCACGGCGCCGTCCCAGAACACCGGGGGGCACCCGACCTTGAGACCGGCTTTGAGGGCAGCCCGGGCCGAGGGGTCAATTGGGCGGGGCTTGATCCCGGTGACCAATGAGTCGTACATGAACTGGCACATGCGCTCGAAGGTCACCGCCTGGTAACAGGCCTGGCCGATGGTCTCGCCGGTCACGATGGCCCCGTGATTGGCCAACACCACGCCGGTGGCTCCGCCCACCTTGTCGGCCAGGTGCTCCCCGGCCGAGGAGCTGTCGACCAGCCCGGCGTACTCGTCGACAAAGGCGATGTCACCGTCGAAGATGGAGGAGTTCTGGTGGATGATCTCAGGGGTGACGCCCAGGCCGCCCAGCAAGGTGGCGTAGTAGGGATGGCCGTGGACGACGACCTTGGCGTCGGGACGGGCCCGATGGAGTTCGGTGTGGATGAACACGGCGGCGGTGACGTCCCACTGGCCCGCCACGTGCTCGCCGCTCTCGGCCACCAGGGCGATGTCCGAGGCCGTCGTCTCCTCCCACCAGATGCCCCACGGGTTGCACCACAGGTTGGTCGATCCCTCTTGGACCCAGGTGATGTGGCCCGACAGGTTCTCCTGCCAGCCGGCGTGGGCCAGGATCCGCAGGGCACAGGCCAGCTCCTGCTGGACGCTGAGATCCCGGCCGATCCCCTTCACCGGTCGGCGCATCCCGGTCCCGGGGCGTTCTCGCGTTTTTGTCCCCGAGTGAGTCTCCGTTGGCGTACTAACCATGCATGCCTCCTCCCCCGCTCCGTAGAGCTCACCCATAGCCTACCGATCGTTTGGTGGAGGGGCAAGAGAGGTCGCGGAATCCGGTCGCGACCGATCAGAAATGGGCCGGTTCCCGTCGGATTTCGGCCATCACGTCTGGCGCCACGACCGTGCCTGACCCGAGCGGACCCGGGTTCGCAGCCGGCCTTAATACCCGCTGTTCGGTGAACGGCCGAATACTTCTCTGATCATGGG
>DASXMT010000184.1:0-8680 GCA_036495505.1 Acidimicrobiales bacterium
CCACATCCAGGCCGTCGAGGCGGTGCGGGACGCCGGATTCGAAGTGGCGGTCACCGCTGCCGATGCCGGGATGCTGCCTGCCTACGACCTGCTGCTCGATGACGAGTCGACGTTGTCCGTCGGGCGCCTGCGGATCGGGACGATCGCCACCCCGGGACATACTCCGGGCTCCATGTGCTTCGCCGTCGAGGGCACTCCGCTCCTCTTCAGCGGGGACACGCTGTTCCCCGGGGGCCCGGGCAACACCAAGTTCGAGAACGCCGACTTCCCCACCATCATCGAGTCGATCGAGGACCGGCTCTTCTCCCGGTTCGGGCCCGATACCCAGGTCCTGCCCGGCCACGGGGCGGGGACCACCATCGGCAAGGAATCACCCCATCTGCAGGAGTGGATCGATAGGGGCTGGTGATCCATCCAGACGGCCGAGCCGACGCATGCGGGCGAGGTCGGAGGGTCCGGCGGTCAGATGGCGGTCGTGGGGCGCCGAGGCTGGAGGATCAGCTCGATCTCGGAAGGCAATCCGGTGACCGAGACCCCCCCGGACACCTGCTTCCCGGCCTCGATGGTCACCCGGGAACCGGCCAAAGGAATGCCTTCCACCTTCAAGTAGCCGATCCCCTCGGGCAGGTTCGGGCACAGCCAGGTCTTCCCATAAGGAATCCACGGATCCAGGCGCAAGAGCGTCCGCAGGCAGAGGAGCGGGGATGCCGCCGACCAGGCCTGGGGCGAGCACGATGTGGGGAAGCCCACCGGGACGCTCAGCTCGTTGCGGTCGAGCCCACTGAACAGCTCGGGAAGCCTTCCACCCTGCGTGGCGGCGGCATCGAACAGTCCGAGGATCAGACGCTGGGCAGCGGCGTCGAACCCATAGCGGGCCAGACCGGCGGCCACGATGGCGGTGTCGTGGGGCCACACCGATCCACAGTGGTAGCTGATCGGGTTGTAGGCAGGGTTGTCGGTGGAGAGGGTCCGCACCCCCCAGCCGCTGAACATCTCCGGTGACAACAGCTTCTGGGCGACGAGTGCCGCTTTGTCCTCGTCGACGATCCCGGCCCACAGGCAGTGCCCGATATTGGAGGTGAGCGAGTCGATCGGCAATTTGTCGGCGTCGAGCCCGACGGCATACCAACCCTTGTCCTCGAGCCAGAAGTCGCGGTTGAATGCCTTCTTCAGCTGCGTGGCCTTGGTCCGGAACCCCTGGTAAGTGGCATTGTCCCCCACCTCGAAGGCGAAATGGGCTCGGGCCAGGTAGGCGCCGTAGACGTAGGCCTGGACCTCGCACAGCGCAATCGGTGCCTCGGCCACTCGACCGTCGGCATACCGGATGGCGTCCCAGCTGTCCTTCCAGCCCTGGTTGGCCAACCCATGGTCGCTGGCTCGCTGGTATTCGACATACCCGTCACCGTCGGCGTCTCCGTAGTTCTCGATCCACTCGATGGCCCGGTCGGCATTGGGCAAGAGCTCGTCGACGAGCTCCCGGGACACGCCCCACCGACGCATCTCGCCCAAGAGCATCACGAACAGAGGCGTGGCATCAGCCGATCCGTAGTAGATGCTCCCGCCGCCGAGGGACAACGACCCGGCATCGCCGAATCGAATCTCGTGCAAGATCCGCCCGGGCTCTTCGTCGTGGCGTGGGTCGACCTTGGTTCCTTGGAAACGGGCCAGCGTCTGCAACACACCCCGGGCCAGTTCGGGGTCAACCAAAAGGGCCATCCAAGCGGTCAGGAGCGAGTCCCGACCGAACACCGTCATGAACCACGGCGCTCCCGCCGCCACCACCACCCGCTCGGGGTAATCGGGATCGAAGATCCGGAGCGCCCCGAGGTCCTCGGAGCTCCGGAGCACCACCTCGCGCAGCCCGGGATGGTCCGTCTCGACCTGGGGAACCTGTCGGCGCCACTGGGCCAGGCGCTCGGCGGGCTCCGCCCGGTCGACCGGGAGGCCGCAGCGGTAGCGGGGCTCGATGGTCGTCCCGTCAATGACCGGAGCCACCTCGATGCAGGTGGCCCACTCACCCCGGGGGGGCACGATGACCTCGAAGGTGGCCAGATCGGCTGCCAACCTCACCTCGCTGTAAAAGCGGATCTCGGTTCCGCGGGTCACCGAGCCCCGTCGGTGGGTCATGACGATCGAACCAGTTGGCATCGGCAGTTCGGGATCGGAGGAGCCCGGGCCGTCGGCCGGTGTTCTGGTGGCGGTGGCCTCCGTCGTCCCCCGGGCGTCCGGTTCGAGGACGCGGCTCTCCTTCACCGCGAAGAGGTCGGCGAAATCGGCGTCGACGAACAGCTCGACGGTGCACACGGAGGGCTCGTCCCCGAAGTTCCTGATGGTCAGGTCCTCCCGCATGCCCTGGCCGACGTGACGCGACCGGAAGACCATGAGCGTGGCGTCGGCCCGGCCCGCGGAAGGGCAACGGGATACGAAGGTCGACGAGAAGGGATCGTCGGTCACCGCGGCCAACGGCTCGGCGGGTGATCCGTTGACCAGGATCTCGAACCGACTCACGACCCTTGTGTCGAGCACGAACAGTCCCTGAGCCGATCCCGGGATGATGTCGCCGGCCCGCCCGCTGATGGCAAATGTCGACTCGTCGACCAGGGTCACATCCCCCGAGCTCGAGTCAAGTTGTGCGACTGAGCCCGCATAGGTCCATGGGTCGGCCATCAGGCGTAACCGTATCGCCTCCGGCTGACCGGGCCAGACGATGGTCCTCGAGGTGACAGGTGCAGGTGGCAGAGCCAATTGAGGCCTGAAAACTATTCCTCCTATGCCCGTAGGAGAAATAACGCCCAAGAGCTAGACTGGTAGCGTGAGCACCGAACCGACGACCGGGTTTGACGCCGGAGCGACACCCCAGGCGCACCGTTCCTTGTTGGACGTCGAGGATCTGCACGTTTCGGTCGAAGGCGCACCCATTCTTCGAGGGGTGAACCTCTCGGTGAAACCAGGCGCCGTCCACGCGCTCATGGGGCCGAACGGATCGGGGAAGTCGACGCTGGCCAAGGTCCTCCTCGGTCATCCCGGCTATGAGATCACCTCGGGGACCATCCGCTTCAAGGGCGAAGACGTCACCCACTGGCCTACCGACGTGCGCGGCAAGGCTGGCATGTTCCTGGCCTTCCAGGACCCCGAGTCCATCGGCGGAGTACCGGTCATCCAGTTCCTGCGCCAGGCCCTCTCGGCCCGACGGGGGCTGGACATCTCGGTGCTCGAGGTCAGGCTGGAGATGATGGAGTGGATGGAGAAGCTGGGCATGGACCCCTCGTTCGGCGAACGGCATCTGAACCAGGGGTTCTCCGGTGGTGAGAAGAAGCGCAACGAGATCCTCCAGCTGGCGATGATGGACCCCGAACTGGCCGTACTCGACGAGACGGATTCCGGGCTCGACGTCGACGCCCTCCGGGTGGTGGCGCGCGGTGTGCGCACGGTACGGGAGACCCGCACCGATCTCGGCGTGCTGGTCATCACCCACTACCAGCGGATGCTCGACGAGCTGGCTCCGGATCGTGTCCATGTCCTGATGGACGGAACGGTGGTGGCCGAGGGAGGCCCCGAGCTCGCCCATCGTCTCGAGGTGGAAGGATTCGACGCATGGCGCCCCTGACCGAGACCAATGGTGGAGTGGACGTGCAGGTCCTCCGCAAGGACTTTCCCCTCCTGGGCCAGGAGGTGAACGGCCATCCCATCGTGTACCTGGATTCAGCGGCATCGTCCCAGCGTCCACGACAGGTGCTCGACGCCATGCGCGAGTACGACGAGACCACCCATGCCAACGTGCATCGCGGGGTCTACGGCATCGCCGAGGAGGCCACTCGCCGGTTCGAGGCGGCCCGGGTCAAGGTGGGCCGGTTCATCGGATCAACGGCACCGGCACGAGAGGTGGTCTTTGCCAAGAACGCCACCGAGGCGCTCAACCTGGTCGCCAATACCTGGGCGCGGCAGAACCTCAAGGCCGGCGACTCCATCCTGCTCACCGAGATGGAGCACCATGCCAATGTCGTCCCCTGGCTCATGCTGGCCGAGGAACGGGGCCTCACCCTGCGGTGGTTGCCCATAGACGAGGAGGGGAAGCTGGTGCTCGACGACCTCGACCAGCTGGTGGAGGGGGTAAAGCTCGTCGGGCTGACCTGCATGTCGAACGTGCTCGGGACCTTGAACCCAGTCACCGACATTGCCCGGGTGGCCCACGATGCCGGAGCCGTCGTGGTGGCCGACGGTGCCCAGTCGGTCCCCCACCTTCCCACCGACGTTTCGACGCTCGGCGCCGACTTCCTCGCTTTTAGCGCCCACAAGATGCTGGGCCCGACCGGCATCGGCGTGCTCTGGGCCAAGGAGGAGCTGCTGGCATCGTTGCCGCCGTTCCTCGGCGGGGGCGAGATGATCCTCGACGTGCGCAAGGACGGCTTCACGCCGAACGACATCCCCTGGCGGTTCGAGGCCGGTACGCCCCCCATCACCGAGGCCATCGGACTGGGGGCGGCGGTCGATTACCTGAGCGCCATCGGGATGGACCACGTTCGGGCCCACGAGCTGGAGTTGACCGAGTACGCGATGACGGCACTCACGGACCGGTTCGGCGATGACGTCCGGATCTTCGGTCCGAGCGACCCGGCCCTGCGTGGAGGCGTCCTGTCGTTGGCCTACCGCGATATCCACCCTCACGATCTGTCGCAGATCCTCGATCAGTACGGCGTATGCATCCGAGCCGGCCATCACTGTGCCAAGCCCTTGATGCGTCGCCTGGGCGTCAATGCCACGGCCCGGGCGTCGCTGGCGCTCTACAACGATCGTTCCGATGTGGACGCGCTGGTCGAAGCGTTGGCCGAGGCGGGGAAGTTCTTCGGATGAACGGCCACCTATATCCTGAAAGCACCATGTGCACCACCACCGAGAGCAATGCTGTCCACGCTGATGTCAATCCCCGTGGTTCGGTCCGAGTTCCGTTCGGAGGTCGTGACTGATGGCCGGCCTGGAAGACCTGTACCGGGAGATCATCCTCGACCACTACCGGTCGCCCCGGAACCGGGGTGAGCTCGAGTCACCTCCCGCACAACGGGTGGAAGGGTTCAATCCCCTGTGCGGTGACGAAGTGGTGGTGACCATTCAGGTCGAGGACGGCAGCGTGGCCGACATCAAGATCGGCGGCACCGGTTGTTCGATCAGCCAGTCGTCGGCATCTCTCATGTCGGCCGCAGTGAAGGGTCGGCCGATCAGCGAAGTCAGAGACCTCATCCAGACGTTCAAGCAGATGATGTCCATTCACGAGTCGTCTCTCCCCGGTGCGGACGGCGCCGACGGGTCCATCGGGGACCCGCTCGAGGCCAAACCGGTGGACGTCGACTCGCTGGGAGAGCTCGCCGCCCTTCAGGGCGTGGTGAAGTTCCCCGTTCGCATCAAATGCGCCACCCTGAGCTGGAACACGCTGGCCCAGGGCCTGGACGAAGCCGCCACCACCGCCGGCTGATCCTTAACGCGCCTGTTGCGCTGACCCCCGGAATTCGCTGTCGCCCCAGCGACGGGACTCACTGTTCCCGGCCGGTCAGGACCTGTCAGCAGGGGGTGGGGTCGAAGTTGGGAAGCGTGGTCGTGGTCGTCGAGCTGGCCGGAATGGTCGTCGCGCCCGGAGCCGTCGTCCCGGTGACCGGAAGCGTGGTGGGCACCGTGGTCGGGTCGCCATTAGGATCCGGAGGCGGGAGCGTGGCCGTCTCGGGTGCCTGCCCCAGGAACTGGGTAATGGTTTCTTGTGCGTCTGGTTGCTGCACGTAGAGGACGTCGCCATAACCGGCGAAGGTGTCCGAGCTCTGCGAATAGGTGGGAAGCGTGGCCGTGGCGAGCGACGATGACGAGAACGAGTGGAACTCGCTGGCCAAATCGATGAGACCGGCGGTAGTGAACGTGTTGTCGATGGTCACCCCTTGGACCACCGATCCGATGAAGGCGTTGATGGTGAGCGGGTTGTACCGGGACTCCGCCTGGTTGATGAGCGCCTTCAAGAAGGCATTCTGCCGCTGGATGCGTCCGAAGTCACTGGTGCCATCGGTCTGCCAGTAGCCGTTTTCGTAGTACTGGTAGTGGCGGCTCCGAGCCACTGCGAGGGAGTAACCGCCGTTGAGGTGTTGACACCCGGGCGTTGTGATGTTGAGCCCGGTGTAGTCGTCTTTGGCCGGCACGGGGAAGTCGAGGTTGATTCCGCCGATGGCGTCCACCGCTCCCCGGAAGCCGGTGAAGTTGACCTGCACCACGTGATTGATGGCTATCCCGAAGTCGGCCTCTATTGTCTGGACCAGCTGGTCGGGACCGGTGTTGTAGGTGGAGTTGATCCGGTTGTACTGGCCAATCTCCGAGGTGTCGCCGGCCACCGCGACCATCGTGTCCCGGGGGATGGAGAGGACCCGCACCGAACCTGTTGCCGGGTCCACGTGGACGACCTTGACCACATCGCTGCGTTGTCCGTCGGTGGTCACGCCGAGGGACTGCTGCTCGGCTGGCGTGTCGCCCGCCCGGGAGTCGGACCCGATGACCAACACGTTGAACGGTTGGCCCACGGCTGACACCTTGAGATGCTTCACTGCCACCTTCGTCACCTGGTCGAATCGGTACTTGATGTAGCCGTATCCGGCTCCCATCGCCACCAGTGCAAGGATCACGATGATGACGGCGGCCAGCAGTGTCCGTTCGAGCCAGGACCGCCGCTCCTTTTTCTTCTTCCCTCGCCTCTGGCGATGGGTCGGCTTGACGCCGAGATCGGCGGGGGCGGCCGGAGGCAGCGGGGTGAGCTCTGGGCCGCCACCGTCTGTGACCTCATCGTCTGATGATTCGGCTCCGATGGGCAGGGCGTTCGCGTCGTCGGTCGACCGCTCCGAATCCGAGGTGTCCCCCGGTTCGGTGTCGGCCCCGGGTTCGGCGGCGGCCATGGCCGGGGAACGGCTCACGGCCCCCGTGTCGTCCGATTGGCCGGCGGTCGACCCCCCTGGGCGATCGGAAGCGTCGGGAGTTGGCGCTTCTCCCTCGGCAGCAGCGTCGGGAGCTGGTGCTTCTCCTTCGGCAGCAGCGTCGGGAGCTGGTGCTTCTTCTTCGGCAGCGTCATGAGCTGGTGCTTCTTCTTCGGCAGCGTCATCTGAAGCTGCCTCTACGGCAGCGTCGTCTGAAGCTGGTGCTTCTCCTTCGGCAGCGTCGTCTGAAGCTGCCTCTACGGCACCTGCTTCAGCCGCTTCGGGGTCAACTGCTTCAGCCCCTTCGGGGTAAGCCGCCCCGCCGTCCGACGCTTCGGAACCGGCAGACCCGGCCTCAGACGCTTCGGGGTCTACGCCCTCACGGCCGTCTTCGGAATCGGATTGTTTCGACCCAGCCGAATCCCGCCCGCGGCGTCGGGATGTACTGTGGGCGCCTCCCCGCCGGCGCGATCGACGAGTCATGGCTGGGAACGCTACCAATCAGGGCGGTCTTCCGGGTTGCACCTACCGGAAGACGGGCTGGTCAGAGGTAGGCGGCGTATCCCGTCTTGTCGACTTCTTCGGCGAGCTCCGGACCGCCCGATGCCACGATCCGTCCGTTGGACAGCACATGGACGACGTCGGCTCGGAGCACGTTCAGCAAGCGCCGGAAGTGGGTGATGGCAAGGACACCGAGGCCCCATTCCTCGGTCGCCTCCTCAACCCGCCGAGCAACGGCAGCCAGCGCGTCGACGTCCAGTCCGGAATCGATCTCGTCGAGGATGGCGAACCGTGGCCGGAGGACGCCCATCTGCAGGGTCTCGTTCCGCTTGCGCTCACCGCCAGAAAGGTCCACGTTGAGCGGCCGATCCAGGAAACGCTCGTCGAAGCCGATCCGAACGGCCTCGTCACGCAGCCGTTGGTCGATGTCGTCTCCGCCCGACCCGTTCGCCACCGTCGCCCGGGCGGCCACCAGCGAGTTGGCCAGGGACACCCCGGGAACGGCGATGGGTTGCTGCATGCCGATGAACAACCCGGCCCGGGCCCGCTCCCAGGTGGGGAGGGCCAGCAAATCGACGCCGTCGAGGGTGATGGATCCCCCCAGCACCTCGTAGCCCGGACGACCCATGATGGCGTGCGCCAGGGTGCTCTTCCCGGACCCATTGGGACCCATGACCGCATGCACCTCGCCGCTGCCCACGACCAGGTCAACCCCGCGAAGGATCTCTCGTCCCGGAATCCCGATCCGCAACCCCTCGATGCGCAGCTCGCCGGCGCCGTTGGCTCTCTCTGCGCTCATGGCGTCACCAGCAACACGTCGTCTCCGTCGACGACGACGTCGTAGACAGGCACGGGTTTCGTAGCCGGCAGCGAGCAGGGCGCCCCTGTTCGGAGATCGAAGGTCGACCCGTGCTTTGCGCACTCGAGCTCGCGCTCCTCGGGCCACACCTCGCCCTCGGCCAACGAGAAGTCCTCGTGGCTGCAGCGGTCGCCGATGGCATAGAAATCGTCGTCGATCCGAACCAGGGCAACCCGGATATCACCGACATCGAACCGACGGGCTTCCCCGGAGCTCAAGTCGTCCTTGCTGCACAATCGCACCGACTCACCCATGGCCGACATCTGCGTCCCCGCCAGCGGCCTCGTTGCCGAGTGGCTCATCGGCAGAGCCCTCATCGCCGAGCGGACCATCGACGGGGACGTGCAACCGGCTAGCCAGGGCCTCTTGGACGATCGATCGAACG
>DASXMT010000185.1:0-11563 GCA_036495505.1 Acidimicrobiales bacterium
GGCCACGGGCACCTCCGCGATGAACAGGTACGGACCGTCGCCGTTGCTGAGCTGACCCGAGCCATGATCTGTCGAGAACTCCAGCTCGAAGCCCAGCTCCTGCCAGAACTTCACGGCCTTGCCCCAGTTGTGGGTCTCCAGGAACACGGCCTCGATCCCTTCGGTGGTGGTCATGTCAGGTCTCCTTACCTTTTCCGGACCTTCGTCGTCGCAGGCCATCGGTGTCGTCGAGGTAGGTGCGCAACGCCTCGGTGACCAACGCCGATAGGGACATCTCCGATTCGATGGCCCGATGCTTGACCTGCCTGATCAGCCCGACCGGCAAGTACACGTTGAATTGCTTGACGTCCTCGTCACTCACCTTGGTATTGCTAGCATCCTAGCAAGCTATCCGCAAGTGACCGATATGGGCACGCCATGGACGCAGGCCCGACGGTGTCGATGCCGCCGAATGGGTCCGTCCACAAGGCGCCGTTTGCAGACCGGGCAGGGGCGCTGCTTTGCGTGGCGTCAGGTCTGCATTGCGTGGCGTCAGGTCTGCATTCCGGCTTTCGTCGCCTCGAGTTCCCGGTTCTCCCCCGCTTCGTTCATCACCGACTGCTCGGCAGAGCCAGGCTCTCGGTAGACGTACTTGCCGCCCCTCAGCCAGGATGCACCCGCTGCCACCAGGCACGCGGCGATGGCGAAGTCGAAAGCAGCATGAAGGCCGTTGGAGAACGAAGTCGATATCAGCTTGGGAAAGAAGGACCGACCAGTGAGGACCGCGTGCTGGCCGGGCGAGACGTGGGCCAGGACCCCGGAGCCCAACAGGTGCTGAATCGGGCTGTACCCGAGGAAGGCCGCGAATAGCGTCGACACCGGCGGCAGGTGGCTGGCCCGTTGGGCGGCGGCGGCGGGGACGCCGTGCGCGATGAGCCCGCTTGACAGGGCGGCGGGAAGCGTCGACGCCAGTCCGATGATCATGAGGGTAAAAAGATACCGATGGACAGGACCTGGGCCGCGTTCTGGAATGTCGAGTTCATGCCCCCGCCTGCACCCCGGTGCTGGGGGGGCAGGCTGTTCATGACCCCTGCCCGGTTGGGAGCAGCGAAAGCCCCCATAGCCAGCCCGTTCATCAACAAGAGGGCGGCAAACGCCACGTAAGAGAAATTGACCGGAAGCAGCTCCAAGAGGGCGAAGGACAAGGCGGCGGCCAACATCCCCCCGGTGGCGAAGGGACGCGAGCCGAACTTGTCCGAGAGGATGCCGCTGACCGGCCCGGCCATGAGGAACCCCGCCGTCAGCGGGAGCATGTAGATGCCCGCCCACAGCGGGGTCTGGGAGAACGAGTAGCCGTGCAAGGGCAACCAGATCCCCTGCAGCCAGATGATCAGCATGAACATGAGGCCGCCCCGCCCGATGCTGGCCAAGAGGGTAGAGAGGCTCCCGGCCGAGAAGGCCCGGATGCGGAAGAGCTGCAAGTGGAACATCGGGTCCTCCACCCGGGTCTCGATCACGCAGAAGGCAATCAGGACGGCCACGCCGCCCACCAGCAACCCGATCACCAGAGGGTTCGTCCACCCCATCACGTGACCGCCGTAGGGCTGGATGCCGTAGGTGATGCCCACCATGATGCCGATGAGTCCCAGGGCGAACGTGATGTTCCCGGCCCAGTCGATCCGGCCGTGGGCCAGGCGAGGGACCTCCCGCAGCTTCATATAGGCCCAGACGGTGCCGAACAGCCCGATGGGCACTGACACCAGGAAGATCAGCCGCCAGTTGATGGGAGCCAACAGGCCGCCCAACACCAGGCCGATGAAGGACCCGCTGATCCCGGCCACCTGGTTGATGCCGAGGGCCATGCCTCGCTGGTTCTCGGGGAAGGCGTCGGTGAGGATGGCCGACGAGTTGGCGATGAGGAAGGCCGCCCCGACGCCCTGGAACACCCGCATGATGATGATCCACTGGGCCCCAGCTGTACCGCTCAGCCACGTCACGGTGAGGAACAGGGAGAACACCGTGTAGATGACGAAGCCGAGGTTGTACATCTTTACCCGCCCGTACATGTCGCCAAGACGGCCGAGACTGACCACCAGCACGGCGGTCACCACCATGAAGCTGAGGATCATCCACAGGAGGTAGAAGCTGTTGCCCGGGGCCAGCGGGTCCACGTTGAGGCCCCGGAAGATGTCGGGCAGGGCGATCAGCATGATCGACAGGTCGATCGTGGCCATCAACACGCCGAGCGTGGTGTTGGACAGGGCGATCCACTTGTATCGGTCGTCGTGGTCGTGCCCCGTTCGAGCACGCGCCTCCCCACCAGACGACACGCTCCTACCGTTCAGGCGGTCCTTCTGCACATCAGATGACACAGTTTCCGACTCCACGTGGGCTCAACCATGACCTTAACGTAAACGCTATGTTGTTGCCGTCGCGGGCCGAGCATCGTTTCGCTATCCCGTAGCCGGTGCGCTCGTGGCTGCGGCAGGTGCAGTGGTCGCGACGGTCGAGTCACCGGTCGCCGCGCCGAGGGAACGCCGCCCCAGGCCGATCACGGTGAAGGCCGCGGCCACGAACACGGCGCCCGCGGCCACCATCATGGCCAGCCGATAGCCGTGGACGAACGACTGCACCGCCGGAGCCCGATAGGCGGACCCCAGGGCATTCGTCACCGTTCCGATCTGGGCCCCGGCGACGTGTTGAGCTTGCCCGGGCGCCCCGGCACGAGCCGACTCCGGGAATCCAGCGGTCTTGGAGGCCCAATCGGACACCGCCGCATTGACCCCGATGGCCCCCAGCACGGCCAGCCCGACCGATGTGCCGACCTGCCGAGCCGAGTTGAGGATGCCCGAGGCGGCACCCGACACACCGCGCGGGACGTCTCGCATGGCTACGTTGGTGATTCCCGGTACCAACGTGCCGTAGCCCGCACCGAGAAGGGCATACCCCACTCCAGCCAGCACGAACGGCGTGGACGGCGTGATCGCGCTCAGACCCAGGATCCCGAGCGCGCCCACGAAACAGCCTGCGGTGACGACGGTCGTGCTGGAGAGGCGCCGGTGGAGGCGACCCGAGAGCTGGGCCATGACCAGGAACGGAATGTTCATCGACAACCAGGACAGTCCGGTGCGGAGGGCGGACCATCCGTCGACGTTCTGGTACAGGAGCGTCACGTAGAACATGACGCCGGTCAGGGCCAGATAGACGAGCAGGTACACGCTGCAACCGATGGTGAAGCTCCGTGCCCTGAGGAGGCTGGGTGGGAGCATGGGCGAGGGCGTTCGGTTCTCCCACAGCCCGAACAGCACGAGCGACGCCACGCCGATGCCCAGCGGAGCGGCCACGATTGGCGAACCCCAGTGATACGTGGACGACTCGATCAGGCCGAACGTGAGAGCGAGCAGACCGAGGGCGCTGGTGAGCACGCCGGGCACGTCGAGCCGACGAGGTACCGGGTCACGCGACTCGTGGACGGCAATCACGGTCAACAGCAGCCCGGCGAGGGCGAGGGGAACGTTGACCCAGAAGATGGACGACCATCCGAAAAAGCCCAACAAGATGCCACCGACGACGGGGCCGGCGCCGAAGCCCAGTCCGGCGATGGCCGCCCAGGTGCCGATCGCTCCTGCCCTCGTCTCGGGAGGGTAGGTCTCGGTCAGGATCGAGAGCGTCAGCGCGGACATGACCGCGCCGCCGACGCCTTGGATGACGCGGGCACCGATCAGCATCGTGTCCGCAGTAGACAGGGCACAGCCGATCGAGCCTACGGTGAACACGAGCATCCCGATGATGAACAAGCGTTTGCGTCCGTACCGGTCGCCCAGCGTCCCCCCGAAGGGGATGAAGGCAGCCAAGCTGAGGGCATAGGCGCTGACGACCCATTCCAATCGGCCCGGGGACATGGACAGCTCGCGCTGGATCGACGGCAGAGCGATGTTCACAATCGTGATGTCGAGCAGGATCATTGCCTGTGAGATGCACATAGCCAGCAGCGTCAGTCGTCGGCGGGTCACAGCATTCATCGAGGCGCGCCTCGACGAGAGCTGACCCATCACCCGGCACCCCGCATTCCGGGGGACCGGGTCTGCTGCCTGTCACGGCAACACCCCACGCCACAAGGATCGCAAGCGAATCGCACCGGCCCAGTGTGCCACCGCGAGGTGGGCGGCCTTCACTCCCTGATGGGCAGAGACCTCGACGTCACCCAGTGCGCCCAGACCGGCCAGGGTTGGGTTTCAGCCGTGAACGGCGTTTGCGCCTGACCTGAGCCTCGATGCCAGCAACGGTCGCGCTGATTTCCTCGATTGCAGTCTTGAGCTCCCGACGCGAGGCACCCTCCCCCTGGCTCCGACGCGCCCGGGCTCTACGGACGCAATTCCCGGTAGAAAGTACGCACGTCGGGGACGAGGAGGTCGGGAACTTCCAGGGCAGCAAAATGGCCGCCCCTGGGCATCTCGGTCCAGTGCCTCACGTCCCATGCCTGGTCGGCCCAGGCCCGCGGAGACCGCACCGTCTCTTTGGGGAAGATGGCACAGCCGGTGGGAACCTCGATACGGGAGCCGATGGGCTGCATCTGCCCGGCCTGCATGGCTTCGAGATAGATCCGAGCAGCCGAGTTGGCCGTTCCCGTCACCCAGTAGATCGAGATGTTGGCGAGGATCTCATCGCGGCTGATCACCGACTCGATGTTGCCTCCACAATCGCTCCAGGCGCGCAGCTTCTCGACGATCCACCCGGCGAGACCGGCCGGTGAGTCGGTGAGGGCGTAGGCCAGTGTCTGGGGACGGGTGGCCTGGATCTGCAAGTAACCGGACTCCTGGGCGAAGAAGGCCGCGTTGGCAGCCAACCACTCCTTCTCGTGTTCGCTCAGCTCGGACCCGTCGGACCCCTCGGGGGGGCCGGCGGCGGCCATGGTGAGATACATGCCGTATAGCCGGTGGGGAAAGTCGAGTCCGATGTAGTTCGACGTGGTGGCGCCCCAGTCCCCGCCCAGGGTGGCGAAGCAGACGTAACCGAGACGCTCCATAAGCTCCACCATGGCGGCGGCGATGCGCCGCGGCTGCCAACCCCGATCGTGAGTCGGTCCGGAGAAGCCAAAACCGGGCAGTGACACACAGACGACGTGGAACGCGTCGGCCGGGTCGTCCCCCTCTCTGCCGGGGTTGCGGAGCGGCTCGATCACACCCAGCATCTCGGCGATCGAGCCGGGCCAGCCATGCAAAAGGAGGAGCGGCAGGGCATCGGGAGCGTCGGAGCGGGCGTGGATGAAATGGATCGACTGGCCGTCGATGATGGCGGTGCCCTGGGGCCACCCATTGATGCGCGATTCGACCGCTCGCCAGTCGAACCCATCCGCCCAATAGCCGCACAGGTCCTGCAGATAACCGAGATCGGTTCCGAACTCCCATGACGTGTCGGGCAACTGGTCCGGCCACCGAGTGTGCCGTAGCCGGTCGGCAAGGTCCACCAACACGTCGTCAGGGACGGCAACGGTAAAGGGATCGGTCGGGTCGCTCACCGGACGCTCTCGAACTCGAGGGGCAGGAATCGCCACGCCCGAGCCCAGTTCGAGACGTACCGTTCCGGCTCGCCGCTGAGCCGGTACTCGGGCATGCGGGCCAGCAACTCTTCGAAGGCAACTCGAGTCTCGAGACGGGCCAACGCCGCCCCCAGACAGACGTGGATGCCATGACCGAAACCGAGGTGCCGGGTGGGTTCCCGGTGGATATCGAAGACGTCCGGATCGTCGAACTCTCGGTCATCGAGATTGGCCGACCCCCACAACAACATCACCCGCGAGCCGGCTGGGATCGTTGTCCCGTGCAGCTCGACTTCCCGCATGGCTGTCCGGGACAGGGCCTGGGTCGGCGACTCGATCCGCAACATCTCCTCGACGGCAGCAGGGATGAGCGAGCGATCACTCGCCAGCTCGGCCCGCTGGTCCCGGTGCCGGGCCAACAATTCCGCGCCGTTGCTGATCAGCGACGTCGTCGTGTCATTGCCTGCGACGAGCAACAAGAAACAGAAGCCGAGCAGATCATCATCGGAAAGTCGGTCGCCGTCCACCTGGGCAGCGAGAAGCGCGCTCATGAGGTCATCGGCGGGCACCTGGCGCCGGTCGGCCAGCAGCGATCCGAACAGCGCGTAGATGTTGGTGGCCCGACCGGCGATATCGTCCGGACTGGTCACCTCAAAAAAGGCCTCGATCCAGCCCTGGAAAGCCTCACGGTGCTCATCCGGCACGCCGATGAGGTCGCTCATGATGGTGCTGGGCAACGGAGACGCGAACTCGTGGACCAGGTCGCAGTGGCCGGCGCTGGTGATCCGA
The DNA here is from genome assembly GCA_036495505.1 of Acidimicrobiales bacterium. Lineage (GTDB taxonomy): Bacteria > Actinomycetota > Acidimicrobiia > Acidimicrobiales > RAAP-2 > DASXMT01. The sequence goes on from DASXMT010000185.1 coordinate 6,308, forward strand.
GCAAGCAGCTGATCGGCGACCGCTCGAACACGCGGCTCGAGGTCGGCTACCCGCTTGGGAGTAAACGCCCGGGACACCAACGCCCGCAGGGACGTGTGGTCCGGCGGATCCATGTAGATCATCTGCGGCCTCAGCTCGGCGGCTTCGGCCACCCCGGCCGACGAGAACGAACCCCAGTCATGAACGGCACCCCAGACGTCCTCGAACCGGGACAGGACATAGGCGCCATCGGGGGCGACGTAGACCGGATACTCATCGCGCAAGGTTCGGTAGACGGCGTGCATCTCCCGTTGGAACTGCGTCGTGGCCGGCTCGTACACGAAGGTTCGCTGGTTCATCGTGTCCCTCCTCCGCACAGTCTGTCCCGAATATTCGGAATCAGGCTGCGATATATCGAGGTCACACGTTATAGCTGGCCTGAAAACGGCGTCAACGAGCTCCAAGACCGCGTCGACTAGGAGGTATGCGATGGCTCGTTCGTCTCCGCCGACCGAACGCGTGGTCGGTGTCTTGAACTTGCTGGCCGGCCAGGATTCAGGAATCAGCGTCCCACGGCGCCTGGACATGACCAGTTCCACGTGCGCCACCCTGCTTTCCGCCCTGGACAGTGCTGACTACGTCGAGCGCTCGGCGGACAAGACCTATCGCCTCGGCTCCGGCTTGCTCGCGCTGGCCCAGGCACTGCACGCTCGATTTCCGTTGCTCGGAGCGGCCCACGACGAGTTGAGCCAGCTGTGCGCTGAACTCCAGTGTGCAGCGACGCTCACCCGCATTGCTTTTGACCCCGATCTGCCCATCTTCGACCATGCCCATCGGCGCTGGCTCTCAGGGCATATGGGTAGGCGCGTCAGCGGTCGGCGCTGAGGCGATGGATCCGGCAGACTGTGCGCTAGATAGAGGAGGGTGCGGATCCGACACCGTCCCCTGAAGAGGAGCCGCAGTGAGCGACACAGATGGACCCGAACGCACCAAGCAGCCTGGGGTGGAGCCCGTTGAAGGCGGGGGCATATTCCAATCGAGAGCTGACGGGCAGCTTCACTTCTCACCCGAGTCAGTGGGAAGCACCAACCCCATCGCCGCTCCTATCGATGCCACACCACTCGAGGAGGACGAGCCCGAAGGGGTTATCCCCCCGAGCCCGCTGTGGGCCATGAAGGACAGGCGCCACGAGCAGTGGCTCATGTTCGGTCACGCCGATCGGATTCGGAGCCGGTTCGGCACGGGCGACAGCACCATCTACGTCATCGATGACGGCAAGCACCATTGCATGATCGGCCGCCGGGTGGGGGCCACGCTGGACGGCTGCGTCTACAGCCTTGTGGCCCGGATCGACCGCGACACGTATGTATCGATCGAGGCCGACGCCATCACCGGCCAAGACGCGTTCGCTCGAAGCCACGAGCCCGCGCTGGTTGCCACGGCCGAGGGCGACGGAGTGTCGAACCTGTTCGACATCGACAACTACCGGCACCCCGACGACATTCCTGCGCAGTACCTGCCGCCGCACGCATTCATCGAGTTCGCCCGGGATCTGCCGTCCGCCGATCGCTGACCGACCAGCTGGCAACGCCCTACACGTCTTGGCCGACGCGCTTCTGATCCCGGCGCAACACCCGAAGCAACTCCTCGTAGGGGCCGAGCAGGTAGGCCTGGTCACCAGCGGCGAACCGGGTTCCCCTCCGAGGAGGGTGTTCGAGCTTGCCGTCGTCGGCTGCCCGGCTCAGGGCGATCACCCGGGTCCGGGCCGACAGGTCCTGCATGGCCAGGCCTTCCAGACCCCCGCCCCTGGCGACGGACACCCGACCGACGAGAAAGGGCTGCTGTTCCACGTAGAACGTGCCCAGCACGTCCAGGCCCAGCGCCGCTCCCACGAACCACGGTGCGGCCAGCTCCGAGGTGGACCGGGCGTGGCGGAAGCCAAAGTTGTGCTCCATCATCCGGGCCAGGTTCCGGTCGAAGACCCGGAGAACCACGGGGACGTCATCCCACCGATCCCCAAGTGACTCCCGGACGGCCAGCCCGGTCTCGATATTGGTGAGGTCGGCGCTGGTGAGGACGGCTACCGCGGAGGCTTCGGTCAGGTTGGCCATCGTGTGGGTCTGCGACTGGGTGGCATCGGCCACGATCACGGGGACATTGAGGGCGCGGGCACGGGACAGGTATCGGTTCCTCTCGTCGCGTTCGACGACGACGACGTGTCTGCCCTCGGCGACCAGGCCCTCCACCACGTTGATGCCGATGGAGCCGAGCCCGATGACCACCACGTGACCGGCCATCCCCGGGACCTGGCCCCGACCGAGGGACTGCTCGATACGCCTGCTGACGAGGATATTGGTGAACAAGGCAAAGGCGGTTGAGACCAGGGTGACACCGACGACGATCAGGGCGATGCCGAATACCTGTATCCCCGCACCCTGTCGGGCGAAGGAGAAGTCACCGAAGCCGACGGTGGCGACCGTCTCCACCGTGAAGTACAGCGATTCGAGAAAACTGAGGTGCGTGTGTCCATCGGGCCCCTGGTAGATGAACCGGAGGGTCACCGCCGACACAAGGATGAGGCCGAGCAAGCCGGCCACGACCAGCATGAGCGCGTTGTTGCTGGCCCTGATGATCGTTCCCGCTCGGCGTCCGAGCCGGGCCCCGATCCCGATGGAGCGAGGAATCTCACCGGTGGCTGTACGCGAGTCGATCCCCGCTTCTTCCAGTTCGTCCACCGTACCCAGGACAGCCACCCGGTCGCCCGGCACCACCGGATGGTCCCTTCCCGGGCATGGGGCGATCGCCCCTCCGTCGCCGGGGATGATGGCGACGGGAACCAGGCTGCCGAAGCGATGCCTGAACGTGTCGGCTTCTCCCCCGTCGGATCGATCCACTTCCATCGACACCACCGCGAACCGCGTGCCTCCCAGGTCGAGGTTGTGAGCGCGGCGCCGTACACACGCCTCGACGAACGACGGTGCGGCCAACGTGGCCGAGTCGAGCACGCTGCCCGGTCCCGACACACTCTCCAGGGCGTGACCGACCAACGGGTTGGCCATCTGCACGGCGATGCGGATGTCGGGCCGCTGCTCCCGCACCCGCAACGCCGTCTCGAGCGTCTCGAGTTCGTCAGCCTTGGCGCACACCACCGCATCGGCGCTCTCGAGCCCGGCGTCGAGCAGACCGTCGCCCCGATGGGCACTCCGGGAGATATGCGGGACCCCCCAATCCTGGACCACGCGGGCCAGGCTGAGGTCCTGGTCATCGTCGACAACCACCACCGGCACCCCGGCCAGGTGGAGCTGCTCCACCGTCCGAAGTCCCACCCCTTTCAGGCCACAGACGATCACGTGCCCGCGTAACCGACTCCGTCCTGTCTCCCCCACGAGCACATGTTGCCAAGCAGATGGACCAGCTAGGTTGCCGGGCGGTTAATAGTTCGTGACCGGCTCGTGTCGGTCGTGGCAGATCGGGGGCCGAGCAGGTAGGCCTGGACCGCCGGCGCGTGCCGCAGCGGTCACTCGGCGACCGCCACAGCCAGGTTGAACAGTTCCTGGAACCTATCGACCATCATGTCCCGGCCCTTCACTTCGGATATGACGTCGGGTCCGACGATCTCCTCCTGGCCGGGAAACTGGCCCGCTCCGCGCAGAGGTCCGATCGGGACCACGATGCCCGTCCCCATCGGCTGATAGGCGGTCGGCTCAGCGCCATTGGCCAGCGCGGTGATGTTGGCGGCCACGGTCCCCGCCTCACGGGCGGCGGACCCGGCCATCTTGGCGTCGGCCGTGGACAGATCGCCCAGGGCGAAGACCCGGTCATGCCCCACGACCTGGAGCGTGGGCTCGACTTCGACGAACCCATCGTCCCCGCGAGCGCCCAGCAGCGCCTCCCCCAGGTAGTCGCTGTTGGGCACCACGCCGAAGCACTGGAACCAGATGTCGGCGGTGATCTCGATCCCGTCCTCCGTCTTCACGGTGAAGGTCTCCAGTTCCCCGGGGGCAGTCGTTGGGGACTCGTTCAGGGGACTTCCGAGAACCACGTCGACCCCCGCCTCGGTCAGCTGACGGTGGAGCTCGGCCTTCAGCTCCGGCTTGAACGGGCCGCCCAGAACCTCGCCGGAGAGGTCAAGGAGGGTGATCGCCTTCTCCGGCCACACGTATCCGATCTCCCCGGCCAGCTCGATACCGACTGGCCCCGCTCCCAGCAAGAGGACCCGGTCGGCCTGGGACAGAGCGAGGTGAGCCGCTCGGACCTGGTCGTGAGCGGCTTCGGTGTCAACCTTGTCGGTCTTGGCCGGGAAGGGATAGCTCGAGCCCGTGGCCAGCACCACGTAGTCGGCCAGGATCTCCTCGCCGGACGCGGTGACCACCCGGCCCGGCTCGACCAAGGCGGCCCGGTCACGGACGACGCGCCCGTTGGCCAGCAGGTTGTCGTAGGGGATGTAGATCCTGGGCAGCCAGGACGGGTCGACCAGGGCCCGAAGGGCGGCGACGTTGTGCATGAACGCGTCCCTCGGCTCGACCAACGCCACGTCCGCCCACTCGTCGAGCGCCTTGGCCACGTTCACTCCGCCATACCCGCCCCCGACAACGACCACGGTCGGTCGTCCCTGTGCCTGATCGTTCCCGGTCATGTGTTCTCCAGTCCTGGGCTCTGCCTGTAGGCCCGGTCGCATATGTCTCAGGGCCTATACGTCGTTGCCAATATCATATGTGGGGAAGATCATCTTTGCAATTGATCTTCTCGTTCAACGCAGTCCAGTACCATGGGAGGTGGCCGATGACCAGGCTCAGGCAACGCGGCCCACACCGCGCTCACTGACCTGAGCCCAGTGCCGGTGGCCGACGGAGGTCGGCAACCACCTACGGCATGATGTACGCCTACGAGAGAACGGTGTACATGTCGTGAGATCGAACCCAGACGCTGGTACGCAGCCGGCCCGTGGGCTGATGGCAGCCGGCCAACGCCTGGGTACGTTGGGCCTGGTGGGTGCCTTGGCCGCGGGCGTCCTGGGGTGGGGTTCTCCTGCCCTGGCCGCCACCGTCCCCGGCACCCAACGACTCCAAGCGAGCCTGTTGACCGTGCAGAACCTCCCCACAGGATGGGCGAAGGCCAGCGCCACCAGCCCCACGACCACGAGTTGCTACAGCAATCCCATTTGGAAGGTCCCGTATACGGCCAAGGCCCGAGCTGCCTTCCAGATGAACGACAGCGTGCCCCAGCTGGTTGAGCTGCTCGCCTCGTACCCGAACGCCCACTCCGCCAACCTGCAGG
>DASXMT010000186.1:0-2765 GCA_036495505.1 Acidimicrobiales bacterium
ATCGGCTTCGGAAAGAACGTCCAGCACAACCTGGCCCTTCTGGCCGCGGTGGCTGCGCTGGCCGATATGGGCTACCCGTTGCTGGTGGGCACGAGCCGCAAGAGCTTCCTCGGCGTGATCTCACCCTTGTCCGACGGCTCACCGGCGCCCGTCGACGACCGCGGCCCTGCCTCGTTGGCCACGGCCACCTGGGCCCTCACCGGCGGTGCCTCGATGGTCAGGGTCCACGATGTGGCCGCCTCCGTGCAAGCCGCGGTCCTCGTCGGACAGAGCAGAACGAACCCCGGTCGTGCCCACCTGGTCGGGGCATCGTGAAGGGTAAGTGGGCGGCCGGGATCCCGCCCCGCAACTTCACATGGGTGATCAGGGATCGCCTGGCCGTCAGCGAGCGTCCCGGTGGGTTCGCCCCCAACCACCGCAAGGTGCGCCGCCAAGAAGAGATCATCTGGCTGCAGGTCCAGGGGTTCACCAGCGTGGTCTCGCTGTTGCCGTCGTCGCACAACCTTCAGGCCTACCAGGAGCAAGAGCTCCCGAGCATCCACTTTCCGTTGCCCCAGTCGGGGGACACCCGGACGGTGCAGCTCGATCTGTTCCGGGAGCTGCACACCCGGCTGACCGCCGGTGAGCGCCTGCTCGTCCATCAAGAGGAGCTGGGCGACCGGGTGATGGGGGTGGTGGCCGGGTACCTGTTGTGGTCGGGCCGCCTGCCCAGCGGCCCGCAGGCGGTGACAGTCCTGGAGCACATGATCGGCCACGCCATGGGCCCCTCCGGCCGCGAGCTGGTGGCCGTGGCCGGCCAGCTGGCTCCGGTGGCGGCCCATCCCGACTCGGGTACAGCCGGGAACTGAGGTGGCCACGGTCACCGAGCCGCAGCCCTCCGACCGGATCGAGATCAGAGGGCTCCGACTCCTCGGGACCCATGGGGTCCTGCCCGAGGAGCGCACCCGGCCGCAGCCCTTCGAGGTCGACGCCGATCTGATTGTGTCCATGGTCGAGGCGGGCGCCAGCGACGATCTGGCCGACACCGTCGACTACGCCGGGGTGGTCGACCGCATTTCGGCGGTGGTCGGGGGTGCGAAGTCGTTTCTGCTCCTCGAGGCCCTGGCCGCCGCAGTAGCCGATGAGGTGCTGGGGGCCGACGGGCGGGTCCTGGCGGTGACCCTGTCGGTGCGGAAGCTGCAACCTCCCCTTCCCGCAGACCTGTCCACCGTGGGTGTCCGCATCAGCCGCTCCCGATGACCTCGTCGCTGTCCGAACCCTCCTCGACCCGGGCGTTCCTGGGCCTCGGTTCCAACCTGGGCGACCGGTGGATGCACCTGCGCCGGGCCGTCGACCAGCTGCGGGGCGGTTCCGGGGCGCCGGTGACTGCGGTCTCGCCCGTGTACGAGACCGAACCGGTGGGGGGCCCTGAGGATCAGGGGCCGTACCTCAATGTGGTGGTGGAACTGGCCCTGCCCCCTCGGTTCGACGCCTACCGCCTGCTGACCGAGTGCCACCGGCTCGAGGCGTCGGCCGGCAGGGTGCGAACCGTTCGGTGGGGCCCCCGCACCCTCGACGTCGACGTGTTGTGGATCGACGGAGTCACTCTCGACGACCCAGACCTGATCGTTCCCCATCCGCGTATGTGGGAGCGGCGATTCGTGGTCGCACCCCTGGCCGATCTGGCTCCCGACCTGGCCGGGCCGGCCCAATTGGACCTCTCTGGTGGAGAAGTGGCCAACGTGGGTACACTGTGACCGTCCAAAGGAAGATTCTCTGACGCGAACGGCACCCGATGGGGCCGGAACGTCGAAAGGGGTCTGGTGACCAAAGTCCGTGTGATCGGTCCGGGAAGGGCCGGTCGGTCGTTGATGGGGGCGCTGCGCGCCGTCGGGGGATACGAGTTGCTTGGCGCGCTCGGTCGAGCAGACGTTCTGAGCGGCGCCGCCGTCGGAGCCGACGTCGTGGTGATCGCCACCCCTGACGCCGCCGTGGCCGTCACCGCTGCCGCCATCGATCCCGTTGATTCCACCGTGGTGGTCCACCTCTCGGGCTCCCTTGGCCTGGACGTCCTGGCCCGCCATCCCCGCCGGGGAGCTCTCCACCCGCTGGTCCCGCTGCCCGACCCCGACCGAGGGTCGGTGCGGTTGCGGTCCGGCGTGGGTTTTGCCGTGGCCGGCGACCCGATCGCCCGTTCGATGGCCCTGGCCCTCGGGGGCCAGGTGGTGGTGGTCGACGACCGTTCCCGAGCCGCGTATCACGCCGCCGCCACCATCGCCGCCAACCACGTAGTGGCGCTGATGGGTCAGGTGGAGCGGGTGGCGGGAGCCGCCGGGCTTCCGCTGGATGCCTTTTCCGGCCTGGTCCGAGCGGCGGTGGACGACGCCATGGCACTCGGGCCCGAGGCTGCGTTGACCGGCCCCGCCGCCCGGGGTGACTGGGGGACGATCTCCCGTCATCGCGCCGTGCTGTCGGGCATGGCCGAGGGGTCCTCGGAGCTCGAGGCGTACGACGCCATGGTGGACCTGGCTCGGCGACTGGTCGCGGCGCCCGCTGTCGTGGCCTAGCCGGTCGCGGCCGTGGTGACGCCCCGTGCCGTCCGGGATGCCGCATGAGCACGGCCTCGGTCGCATGAGCAGGGCCTCGGTGATGGCCCCCGCTGGCGCTTACGGGGTCCTCGATGATCGCCTTACCGTGGTCACCACCGTGGCCGAGTTCGGTGACCGTCTCGAGGTGGCCCGGGCGACCGGGCACACCGTCGGCCTGGTGCCGACGATGGGCGCCCT
>DASXMT010000187.1:0-17500 GCA_036495505.1 Acidimicrobiales bacterium
CTCGGGAGCAGCGGACAGCCATGACCGGGGATGAGGCAAAGCTGCCGGCCGCCGAAACGGCCGTGTCGATCAGGGCCGACCGAGCCAGCAGGACAAAGAGGAAGCAATCCCGCGACGACCGGCGGATCATCGGCCCGCTCACAGACAAAGGTCAGCCCGGGCCGAGTGCTAGGCGTCCCGGCGCGACATCAACCAGCCACCGATGAGGAGCGCCGCCGCCGCGTACCCGAACAGGACGGCCAACCCGACCCACGGTGTGAACATGGGGGCATCAGAGCGGAATCCGGCGTGCACGGTCATCATGACTACCCCGATGTTGGCTGGAAGGTAGCGGGCGATGACGTCGTTGATCGACGACGGGAGCGCCTGGCTGATGAGCGGCAGGATGAGCAGGACGGTGGCGAAGGCGGTGATGGCGCCGGCCGTGTGGCGGATGATCGTCGCGATGCCCATGGCGAACAGGCCGAGCAGGGCGATGTAGAGGCCACCGCCGATCACGGCGCGGAGCACCCCGGGCTGACCGAGCGTGGCCTGTGGAGCCGAGCCGGAGAGGAACCCTTGTCCGATGTAAAAGGACAGGAATGAGATGACCTCACCGACCACCAGGGCCAGGGTGGTGAACACAGCAGCCTTGGCGGCCAGGACCATCGACCGATTGGGAACGGCGGCGAGGGTGGCCCGGATGGTCCCGGTCCCGTACTCGGAGCTCATGACGATGACGCCCAGCACCCCGATGCACAACTGACCGAACAGCAGGCCGGTCAGGCTGAGGCTTGTGGGGTCGAAGAGCAGCCGATCGGAAAGCGACGCGTGCGACCAGCGACTGGCCTCAGTCGCAGTGGCCAGGATGCCGATGCCGATGCTCAGTGCGAACATGACGACCAGGCTCCACGTGGTGGAGCGCACACTGCGCATCTTGGTCCACTCGCTTTGCATGACGCCTCGCCAGTGAACATGGCCACCACGGGCCCGGCTGGTGGGGGCCACCGATGCGATGGTGGTGGGTGCGGTCGGGGTGAGGAGCGTCATCGGGCGTTCACTTTCCCACCGGGATCAGCCGGTCGATGTCGGCGGTGGATCCACCACCGGGCCGGGACGGTTCGCTGGCCCCGTACTCCACGCTGTCGTGGGTCAGCTCCATGAAGGCTTCTTCCAACGAGGCCGCCTGGGGCGATAGCTCCTCGAGGACCACGCCAAAGGCACTGGCCACCGCGCCGATCTCTGCCGCCGGTACGCCGGTCACGGCCAGGCCGCCGTCCTCCTCGGGGACGACGCTGGCCCCGGTGGCCTGGAGCTCGCGGGTGAGCACCTCGCACTGGGGGGTACGGACCCGGACGAACTGGCGGGAGCTCTGGGCGATGAAGTCGGAGACGGTCATCTCGGCGATGAGCCGACCGCGGCCGATGACCACCAGGTGTTCGGCGGTGAGAGCCATTTCGCTCATCAGATGGCTCGAGACGAACACGGTCCTGCCTTCTGCTGCCAGGTCCTTCAGGAGGTTACGGACCCAGCGGATCCCTTCGGGGTCGAGCCCGTTGGTGGGCTCGTCGAACAGTAGGACGCCGGGATCACCGAGCAGGGCGCCGGCGATTCCCAGGCGCTGGCCCATGCCGAGGGAGAACTTTCCCGCCCGCTTCGTTGCCACGGTGGTCAATCCGACGATATCGAGCACTTCGCCCACGCGGGCCTTGCTGATCCCATTGGTCTGGGCCAGGGCCCACAGGTGGTTGAATGCAGATCGCCCGGGATGGATGGCCTTGGCCTCCAAGAGGGCACCGACGTCCCGGAGCGGCAAGGCCAGGTCATGGTAGTTCTGGCCGTTGACCCTCGTCTCTCCGGCATTTGGCTTGTCCAGGCCCATGATCATCCTCATGGTTGTGGACTTGCCCGACCCGTTCGGCCCTAGGAAACCGGTGACCTGACCTGCACGCACCTCGAAGGACAGATCGTCCACGGCAACGGTGTCCCCGTACCGCTTCGTCAGCCCTCTCGCTTCGATCACTCGGGCTCCCTTTTGAACTCGACCGGATGAGTATCGACATAAAGGCCGGCATCGGGGCAGCTCAAGCCCCGGGCACCAGCCCTCCCAGCCCATGGTGACGGAACGATGTCACCGCGTCATCCCACCCCGGACCCTTTGTTGACCCTACCCAGGGAGTACGAAACGGCCATGGTGAGACTTGTATGTACACCCTGGGATGTACGGGCGTTCAGGCCACCTGGGATGTAGGGCATCCGGGATGTTGATGTGGCCACGACGATAGAGCGCAGGTGGCCAAAAGGTACGTCGCGGAACCCATGTTTTAGCGGCTTCTTATTGGCCGCACCGGCTTCACGTGTCGGCCGCACCGGCTTCACGTGTCGGCTATCGGCGTATCGGCTTTCGGCCGGAGACCTGAACATGCCCGCAGGGCCGCGGAAGGCAGGCCGCCCTGGACGAGCCGCTCGAATGGGGCTCGGCCGAGCGCCGGACTCGGCTTGGCGCCGAAACGGCGAGCTCAACGCCAGCGAACCCCAGACAACGCGGCTGACTAGCGTCGTGGCCATGGGTTCTCCGAGCGGTGGACACATGAGACAGGCGGTTCCCCACCCGCCGCTGCTGCAGCGGATCTCGGCGCAGCAGTGGTTGGCCCTCGACGTGGCCTTCGGGCTCGTGTTGTTCCTCGGCGGCCTGACTCACGTTGTCGACCGTAGCCATGCCGGCAGCCATGCCCCCGAATGGGCGCTAGCCCTCCTCCTGGCTGGAGCCTCCTTGCCCACCATGTTCCGGCGCAAATTCCCGCTGGCTGCACTGGTGATCGTGACGGCGTGCGTGGCCATCACCACCATGTCCGGGGCCTCGTTCGCGCCCGACCCGCTCATCGCCCCACCGCTGTACATGGTGGCCGTGACCTTCCAACGCCGGGAGGCGGTGGTGGCCCTGGGTCTGGTAGAGGTGGTCCTGATCGGAGCGCTGGCGGTCAGCGTGTCTCGCCGACCGGCCGACTTCTACGTGACCTTCAACGTCTTCCTGGCCGCGGCCACCTGGTTCGTCGGGGACAGCGTCCGGGCCCGTCGGGCGTACATGGCCGGGCTGGCTGAACAGGAGGCACAACGGCAGCGTCAGGAGATGCAGCAAGCAGAACGGTCCATCGCCGAGGAGCGCCTCCAGATCGCCCGGGAGCTGCACGATGTGGTGGCCCACAGCCTCAGCGTCATCGCCGTGCAGTCGGCGGTGGGCGGCCACGTCTTGGACAGCCAGCCCGAAGTGGCCCGCAACGCGCTTGCCGCGGTCGAGATGACCAGCCGCGGCGCCCTCGAGGATCTACGGCGGGTCCTCGGTGTCCTGCGGCGCGACGAGAACGCGCACCCCATGCTGTCACCGGCGCCGAACGTCTCGGATCTCAACACGTTGGTGGAACAGGTGCGCGCCGCCGGCATCCCCGTGGAGCTGCGGATTCGCGGTGAGGTGCACCCGTTGCCCTCCAGCGTGGAGCTGTCGATCTATCGGATCGTGCAGGAGGCGCTGACCAACGTGGTGAAGCATGCCGCGCCGGCGAAGGCGGTGGTCGATGTGCACTTCGGCATGCGCGAGGTGAACATCGAGGTGGTCGATGATGGCCGCAATGGGTCGGGGGTCCCGGGCAACGGATCGGCCGCCGTGCCGGCGACCGGCGGTGCCTCGCAGCACCACGGCATCGTGGGCATGCGCGAACGCACGGCGGTGTTCGGGGGGACGCTGGTGGCAGCGCCGGTCACCGGTGGCGGATTTAAGGTGTCTGCCCGCTTGCCCGTAGAGTCCAGCGCACCGTGACGATCCGCGTAGTGGTAGTAGACGATCAGGCGTTGGTTCGCGCCGGCTTCCGGGTGCTGGTCGACTCGTCCCCGGACTTCGTCGTGGTGGGGGAGGCCGCCGATGGGCAAGAGGCGTTGACCGTCATCGAATCCACCCGCCCTGACGTGGTGCTCATGGACGTGCGCATGCCCGCGATGGACGGGCTGGAGGCGACACGGCGCATCGCCGGCTCCGAGGAGTTCGAGGGTACCCGGGTGCTGATCCTGACCACCTTCGATCTCGACGAGTACGTGTTCGAGGCGCTCCGGGCCGGAGCGAGCGGGTTCTTGCTGAAGGACACTCCTCCCGACGACCTGTTGGCGGCCATCAGGGTCATTGCCGCCGGCGAGGCCTTGCTGGCTCCGAGCGTCACCCGACGGCTCATCGCCGACTACGTGAGCCGGCCCGATTCCCCGGCGCAGCCGGCGACCACCGTGCTCGACGTCCTCACCGACCGGGAACGAGAAGTGCTCTGCTCGGTGGCCAGGGGCGAGTCCAACACGGAGCTGGCCGCCGCGCTGCACATGAGCACGGCGACGGCCAAGACCCATGTCAGCCGGTTGCTGTCCAAGCTCGGTGCCAGGGACCGAGCGCAGCTCGTGGTGATCGCCTACGAAGCGGGGCTAGTCACGCCCCGATGACGGCAAGCCGACGGATGACCGGTCGCGGCCTCGTGGTGGGTGGAGTTGCCGTCCTGGTCCTGGTGGTCGGGCTCATGGGTTCTGTGGGCACCGCCGGCGCGGGGGGTACAACGACGGCCACGTCTCCGACGGCCACGTCTCCGATGGGCAGCCCGGTGGTCACGGACAGCGCGGTGCCGCCGGGAGCCGATCGATCGGGCACCGTGTGGTTGTGCCGTCCCGGGTTGGCCGGCAACCCGTGCATCTCGAACCTCACCACCACCGTCGTCGGCTCCGACGGAGCCAGCCACGAGCAGCGAACCCCCGTCCCGAAGAACCCCCCGATCGATTGCTTCTACGTGTACCCGACGGTGAGCGCGCAGACGACCTCGAACGCCAACCTCGACATCGACCCCCAAGAGCGTGCCGTGGCCACCTTGCAGGCCTCCCGATTCTCGGCCGACTGCCGCGTCTATGCGCCGATGTACCCCCAGGTCACCCTGTCGGCTCTCGGAAGTGGCGGAACGCAGGCCCATCTGCGCATCGCCTACGACGGCGTGCTCGCCGCCTGGAAGGACTACCTGGCCAACTACAACAAAGGGCGAGGGGTCGTGTTCATCGGGCACTCCCAAGGGGCGAGCATGCTCATACGGCTGCTGAAGAGCCAGGTGGATCCGAAACCGGCCGTACGCGAGCACCTGGTGTCGGCCCTCCTCATGGGGGGCAATGTCACCGTTCCGATAGGGAAGACGGTCGGCGGCGACTTCAAGCGGATTCCCGCCTGCGGCTCGACGGTCCAGATCGGGTGCGTGGTGGCCTACTCGAGCTTCCTCGATCCGCCCCCCTCCAACTCCCTCTTCGGCCGGGTGGGGGCGGGCGTGAGCCTGCTCACCGGCGACGGTCCGAATCCAAAGCTCCAGGTGCTGTGCGTCGATCCGGCATCGCTGTCGGGGGGAACGGGCACACTGCAGACCTATGCGCCTACGGGAACGATCCTCGGATCCATCGGGTCGGGGAGCAACACGCCCTGGGTCGAGCCCCTCGACCAGTACAGCGCCCACTGCCAGTACACCGGCGGCATCAGCTGGTTGCAGGTGAGCGTCATCCCTCACGCCGGTGATACGCGGCCGGCGGTGACCCAGACCCTCGGCCCGACATGGGGCCTACATCTCGACGACGTCAACTTGGCTCTGGGCAACCTGGTCTCGCTGGTGAAATCGCAGGCCAAGGCCTACGCATCGGCCCACTGAGCGGGGGCCTCACCCGTTCTTCCCCTCACCCCACACTTTCTGGTGGTCTCAGGTGCTCTCAGCTTCTCTTCAGGTATTCTTCAGGTTCTCAGCTTTTCCACAGTTGAAAGTGAGCAGACTGACACCTTGTGCGCATCTTGATCATCGAGGACGAGGAACACCTGGCTGCCGCCGTGACCCGAGGCCTCGAGGCCGAAGGCTTCACCGTTGACACCGCCCTTACCGGGACTGATGGCCTGTGGAGGGCCCGGGAGCACGCCTATGACGTGATCGTTCTGGACATCCTGTTACCGGGCAGCAATGGCTTCCAGGTCTGCGCCACGTTGCGGGCCGAGGGCAACTGGGTCCCCATCTTGATGTTGACGGCCAAGAACGGCGAGTTCGATGAGGCCGAGGCGCTCGACACCGGGGCAGATGATTTCCTGTCCAAGCCGTTCTCCTTCGTCGTGCTGGTGGCGCGTATCCGGGCCCTGATGCGACGGGGCCGCCGGGAGCGTCCTCCCATCCTGGTCGCGGGCGACCTCACCCTCGATCCTGCCGAACACCGGTGCCGGCGCGGCCAGACGATCATCGACCTCACACCTCGCGAGTTCCACCTCCTCGAGTACCTTCTTCGATTCGCCGGCGAGTCGGTGTCAAAGCGGGACATCATTGGCCATGTCTGGGGAGAAGGGTTTGAAGGTGATCCCAACATCGTCGAGGTCTATGTCGGATACCTCCGGCGGAAGATCGACCGACCGTTCGGCAAGAACTCGGTCGAGACGGTCCGGGGCATCGGCTACCGGCTCGCCGCCGACGGTGGCTGATCCCGGCAGTCGCTCTGACCGTCGTGCCGGCCGTCGATCTGGTGCCCGAGCCGGCCCTGGCGCCGAACGTAGGGTCCCGATGCTCTGGTCCATCCGGGTACGGCTCACCTTGGCCGCACTACTGGTGGTGGTGGCCACTCTGGCCATCGGCGGTGCCGGCCTGGTCTGGCTCCTCCACTCGTCGCTGACCGACGGCCTGGTGAACTCGGCGACCTCCGAGGCTGACAACGTCGGCGGCCTCATCAGCCAGGGCCATGTGCCAAGCGAGCTCCCTGTCCGGTCGGGGACGGCCGTTCAGGTGGTGAACGCGAACGGCACCGTGGTGGCCTCGTCGACCGACCTTCGGGGCCGGACGGCGGTGGCGTCGGTGCGTCCCGCGGTGGGCCATCTCGTCGACATCCCCGCCGGAGTGCCGTTGCCGGGGGAGGACCACAACGGCATCGCGGTGGCCACCACGGTGGCGACGCCCAAGGGAAACCTCACTATCTACGCCGTGTCTTCGAGGCTTCAGGCAGAGGACTCCGTCCACGATCTGGAGCTGGCCCTGGCCATTGTCTTGCCCATCCTGGTCGTGGTCTCGGCCGTCTTGGTCTGGATCCTGGCCGGTAGAGCCATGCGCCCGGTGGAGTCCATCCGACGCGAGGTCTCGGACATCTCGGTCAGCGATCTGCATCGCCGGGTCCCCGTGCCCCCGGTCGACGACGAGATCGCCCGTTTGGCCAGCACCATGAACGCCATGTTGTCCCGGCTGGAGACGGCCACCGATCGGCAGCGCCAGTTCGTCTCCGATGCCTCCCATGAGCTGCGGAGCCCCTTGGCCACCGTGATCACGGTGCTCGAGGTGGCTCGGGCGCGACCGGAGAGCGCGGACTGGCCGTCGGTAGCGGCGACGGCGGAGGCCGAAGCGGGTCGGCTCGGTCAGATCGTCGACAACCTGTTGCTGTTGGCTCGGAGCGACGAGGGCCAACTGGTGCCCGGGCAGGAGCCGGTGGACCTGGACGAGCTGGTCCTGGCCGAAGCCGAGCGGCTGCGCGCCCAGGATCGGGTGAGGGTCGACCTGCGCGGGGTGGGGGCGGGACGGGTTCTCGGCGATCGCGAGCAGCTCGGTCGCGTGCTCCGGAACCTGGCCGACAACGCCGAGCGCCATGCCGCCAGCACCGTCTCGTTCGAAGTCAGCAGCATCGGCGACTCGGTGGAGGTGGTGGTGGCCGACGATGGACCGGGCATCCCGCCCCAGGAGCGCGAGCGCGTCTTCGAACGATTCACGCGGGCGGACCAGGCACGAGACCGCCCCACTGGGGGCGCAGGGCTCGGCCTCGCCATCGTGGGTGAAGTGGTCGCCGCTCACGGGGGCACGGTGGTGGTCGCCGACAGCGCAGTGGGTGCTCGGGTGGTAGTGCGGCTTCCGGCCCAAACGGTTGACGAGGGCTGACGCTTCCAACGCCGGCGAGGCAGAGCAGCGGCCGGTCCCAGGCTCAGTGGTCCCTCAGGATGACGGAGGCGGTCAACCTGGGCATCGCTCCAGCGTATGGAGGAGAATTGGTCGTGATCGGGTGCGGACTGCTGAGCGTTGGCTGAGGGGCGTGTCTCCCCGGCCGGTGCGTTCACGAGGACACTGGCGGCATGGAGCAATTCCTGGAGCACTGGGGCTATCTGGCCGTCTTCCTCCTCACCGTTCTCGAGTCGGCGTGCATCCCCATCCCCTCGGAAGTGACCCTCGGTCTGGGCGGAGCTCTGTCCTCCACCGCCTTCCGGTCCGGCTCGTCGACCCACCTCGACCTCGCCCTGGTGATCGTGGCGGGTATTGCCGGGTCGGTCGTCGGCTCCTTCGTTGCCTATCTCATAGGACGGGTCGGCGGCCGGCGCTTCGTCGATCGATACGGGAAGTACGTCTTGCTCACGCATGCCGACCTCGATCGGGTGGAGGCGTGGTTCGCACGCCGCGGCGAATGGATGGTCCTGTTCGGCCGGATCGTCCCGGTGATGCGGACCTTCATCTCCGTCCCCGCCGGCATGGCCGAGATGCGCCCGGTGCGATTTGCCGCATTCACTGCCATCGGCTGCTCGGCCTGGGTGTCGTTGCTGTCGGTGATCGGCTACGAGCTGGGCTGGCGCTGGCAATCGGTGACCAAGGTATTCAGCGAGGCCGGCTACATCGTCGCTGCCATCGCCGTGGTGGGAATCGCGGCCTTCGTATGGCACCGGCTCCGAGCCCTCCGGCGCGAGAGAGATGTGGAGCAGCGGATCCACGGATCGGCTGCCGGCACCTCTGTCCAGGCCGGATCGGTCACGGCCGGATCGGTCGAGGCCGGATCGGTCACGGCGGGCACATCCGCCGCACCGACCAGCGCCGGAAACCCGGTCGAACCGGGGCCGTCTCGGGTGGGGGGGTAGCGGGGTGCTGACGTACTTCCAGGCCATCGTGGTCGGGATCATTCAGGGAGTGAGCGAGCTCTTCCCCGTATCGAGCTTGGGGCATTCCGTCTTGTTGCCTGCCCTGTTCGGGTGGCACAACCTGGTGACCGACCAGTCCAAGGGTGAGTCGTTCTATCTGGCCTTCGTTGTCGGCCTGCACGTTGCCACCGCAGTCGCCCTCATCGCCTACTTCTGGCGGGACTGGCTACGGCTCGTCGGCGGGTTCCTTGCCACCCTGCGAACACGCCGGATCGAGACGGCGGACCAGCGAATGGCCTGGCTCCTCATCGTGGCGACGATTCCGGTAGGGATCACCGGCCTCCTGTTTGAGCATCAGTTCCGGACTCTCTTTGCCAAGCCAGAGGCCGCGGCCATCTTTCTCACCATCAACGGCTTCATCCTGGTGGGCGCCGAGCTGCTGCGACGCCGGTCCGTCCGGGCCGACCCAGCTCTCCGCGACCGTCCGTCGCCGAGTGCTGAGCCGAGATCGCTTGGCGCAGCTGGGGGGTCGACCAGCCCATGGGCGACAGCCACATCGCTGACGTCGAGAGAGCCAACAAGGGACGTCTCCACCTTGCGCTTCGGTGAAGGCATCCTCATCGGGAGCTCGCAGATCCTGGCGCTATTCGCCGGCATCAGTCGTTCGGGGGTGACCATGGCCACCGGTCTGGTCCGTGGGCTCAATCACGAGGATGCCATCCGATTCTCCTTCCTGCTGGCCACGCCGGTCATCCTCGCCGCCGGCGTGCTGAAGATCCCCGACCTATTCGGACCGTTGGGCAACGGGATCCGGGGACAGGTCCTGGCCGGCAGCGCGGCCGCCGCCATCGCCGCCTACCTGTCGGTGCGGTTCCTGGTCCGCTGGTTCACCACGAGGACGTTGTGGCCGTTCGCGGGGTACTGCCTGGCCATGGGCACGGCGATGATCGTCTATTTCGCCTGAGCTTCTCGCGCCGGTGGCCGGACCGGATAACCCCGTGCAGACCATCCGAAGAGCGGGGCATAGAGTCAGGTCATGCAGTTGAGCGGCGCTCAGACGGTCGTGTACCTGATCTTGGCCGTCCTGTTCGCATTCGTGGGCTATCGCCTGTCGGAGAATTTCCGAAAGCAGTCGGGCCGGACGCCCTGGGGCATGCCGTCGGCCCTGTGGGCCTTCATCTGGTTCCTGTCGTTGTTGCTCGGGCTCGTCCTCTACCTGATCGCTCGGTCGACGACCAAGATCGACCCAAGCCGTCGCCCGGTGCCGCCCATGAATCAGCCGGGTTGGCCAGCAGGCACGTCGACACCAGCGCAGTCAGGTTCGGTATTGCCAGGACGATACCCATCGAGGGTCTCTCCCGGTAACGGTTCCCCACCGCCTGCGCCCTATCCCTCAGCACTGCCTGCTCCCGATGCGTCAGCAGCGCCTCCGCCCGATCCGTCAGCAGCGCAAGCGGTATCCCCGCCCATGTGGCACCCGGATCCGAGCGGCAGGTTCGAGTATCGGTGGTGGGATGGACAGCGGTGGACGTCGAGCGTGTCTCGCGGGGGAGTCCGGCTCGACGACCCCATCGACAACTGACGGGACTCTCTGGGCCCTTTCTCTCGCCTCAGGTCAGCAAGCGTGCCTCGAGGGGCTAGCGGCTACGACGCCCACAGACAGGACTGAGGCGCGGACCAGGTAGCCTGCCACTCCGTGGACTTCGACCTTTCCCCCGAAATGACCGCGCTGCAAGAGACGGTGCGCCGGCTCGCCCAGGACAAGGTGAAGCCCAGGGCGCGTGAGATCGATTCGACCGGAGAGTACCCCCAGGACGTCTTCGACGCCTTCAAGGCCGCCGATCTCCTGGGCCTCTGCCTCCCGACCGACCTGGGCGGTTCGGGCGCGGGGATCGTGGGCCTCACCCTGGCCATCGAGGAGGTGGCCAAGTACTCCCAGACCGCCGCGCTGATGCTGCTCCTCACCAGACTGCCGGTCGGCCCGGTACTCATCGCCGGCAATGACGACCAGAAACAGCGGTACCTGCCCGGCATCGCTGACGGCACGCTCCGGGCCGCGTTCGGACTGTCCGAGCCGCAGGCCGGGAGCGACGTTGCCGGCATGCGCACCCGGGCGGTACCCGATGAGTCGTCGGCCAACGGTGACGGGTGGGTGCTCACCGGCACCAAGTGCTGGATGTCTGGGGTGCGCGAGGCCGACTGGTACACCGTGTTCGCCAAGACCGGTGACCCGACCAGCCGGGCCCACGACTCGATTACCGCCTTCATCGTGGAGCGGAAGTGGGACGGGGTGTCGGTGGGCCGTACCGACCACAAGATGGGCGTACGGGGCGTCGACACCGGCGAGCTCGTCCTCGACTCGGTGCGGGTCCCGGCCGAGAACGTCATCGGCGAGGTCGGTGGGTTCCGCCTGGCCATGCTGGGCCTGAACGCCATGCGCCCGATCGTGGCCGCTCGTGGCATCGGGCTGGCCGAAGGGGCATTGATGTACGCCACCGAGTACGTGCAACAGCGCGAGGCCTTCGGTGGCGTCATCGCCGATTTCCAGGGCATCCAATGGGAGATCGCCAAGGTGGCCGTGGACATCGAGGCGGCCCGTCTGCTCACCTACCGCTCGGCCTGGCTGGCCGACCAGGGCAAGTTCACCAAGGAGTACGTCCCCTACCTCTCGATGGCCAAGTACCACGCCACCGAACTGGCCGTGCGGGCCTCGGGTCTGGCCGTCCAGCTGCTGGGGGCGGCCGGGTACATGGAGGATCACCCGGCCGAGCTCTGGTACCGGGATGCCAAGCAGCTCACCATCGTGGAGGGAACCTCGCAGGTGCAGCTCGGTCTGATCGCTCGAGGGGTGCTCGGACGAGACCTGTGGTGGGACTGAGCGCGGTGCCGACACATACCGAACCCGGAGCCTCGGGTTCCACCGCAGCTACCTTCGAGGCCATCGGTGGTTGGCCGGACGCGCTGTCACGGCTCATCGCCGGCCAATCGCTGTCATCCGACGAGACCGAAGCCGTCCTCGGTCAGGTTCTCGCCGGCGAGGCCACGCCGGCCCAGATAGCCGGGTTTGCTGTGGCCCTTCGGGCCAAGGGCGAGACGGTGGAGGAAATGACGGGGTTGGTCAGGGCCATGGTGGCGCATGCCGTTCCGCTCGATGTCCCCGGCGACCTGGTCGATACGTGCGGAACCGGGGGAGACCGGTTGCGGAGCGTCAACGTGTCGACCATCGCCGCGTTGGTGGTTGCCGCCACCGGCGCCAAGGTGTGCAAGCACGGCGGACGGGCGGCGTCCTCCTCGGTCGGCGCGGCCGACGTCCTCGAGTCCCTCGGCGTTGTGGCCGATCTGGGTCCCGAAGGCGTGGCCCGGTGCCTGGACGAGGTTGGGATGGGTTTCTGCTTCGCGCCGCGCTTCCACCCGGCCATGCGGTTCGCCATCACGGTGCGGAAGGACCTCGGCGTTCCCACCGTGTTCAACTACCTGGGACCGCTGGCCAACCCGGGACGAGCCAAATTCCAGGTAATCGGGGTCAGCGACCCGGCCATGGCCGACAAGATGATCGGTGTGCTGGCGGCCAACGGGACACGGCGGGCCATGGTCGTCTACGGCGACGATGGTCTCGACGAGCTGAGCACCACTGGGCCTTCCACCGTGCATGAGCTGATCGGTGACGGCGAGGGTGAGTACGAAGTGCGCATGGGCCGGATAGACCCGGCGGCGCTCGGGTTCCGCCGGGCCAGCCTGGACGAGCTGCGCGGTGGTGACGCATCTGTCAACGCCGAGGCCATCAGGCGGGTGGTGGCCGGCGACCCGAACCCCCATCGCGATATTGCCGTGCTCAACGCGGCGGCGTCGCTGGTGGTCATCGGCAAGGCCGACGATCTGGCCGCCGGGGTGGCACTGGCCTGCGAGGTGATCGACGACGGCCGCGCCGAACAGGTGCTGGCCGAGCTGATCCGGGTGTCGCAGAGCGCTGCTGCCGACGAGGCGTAAGCGCCCGGTGATCGTCCAGATCTACGGCTTCACCACTCCAGCCGACATCTTGGCCGTACAGGACCTGGCCATCGACAACATCGGCGTGGTGCTCGACGAGGGGTTTGGCACCTGGGACGGCGTCGATGAGCAAACGGTACGGGACATCGTGGCCGAGATCCCCGATTCGATGACCACCGTCGCCCTCAGCTTGGGAACGGACTTCGACCGCATCGCCCGGACGGTTGACGTGGTGCAGCCCGACATCGTTCACCTGGTAAGAGCTGACCAGTTGGGCCCCGACGCGGTCGGCGAGCTTCGAGCACGTCTCGCTCCCGTGAAGGTCATGTCCACGGTGGCGGTCCGAGACGAGTCGGCAATCCAGGCGGCACAGGCGTTTGCAGGGTCCAGCGACTACCTGCTCCTTGACAGCCATGACCCCGCCACCGGGGTAGTGGGCGCCACTGGTCTCACCCACGATTGGTCAGTGAGCACCCTGATCCCACCGGCCGTGGATGTTCCTGTCATCCTGGCCGGAGGCCTGGGACCAGAGAACGTTGCCGAGGCCATTGCCGCGGTCAACCCCGCCGGAGTCGATTCGGAGACCCGTACCAGCCGCCTTGACGACAAGCGTCGGAAGGATCTCGGCGCGGTCCGCCGATTTGTCGAGATCGCCCGCTCAATCGACTAAGGGCTCAGGGGATGGGCTTGAGGCATTGAACGGACTCGGTAGTTCCGATCCTCTGATCAACCTGGGCGGGATCGCAGTGCCGACCAAACACCGTCAATTGAAATCTGGCGACCGCGCCGAGGAACCGGCGCGCAAGAAGTGAGGCGGGCCCTACGGCGTGCAGAACTGAGTCAGTTACTCAACTACAAGACGTGAGCGGTCGACCAACATATTGGGAACCCTCGCTCGCTCGGTCGCTCACTGCAGACCAAACCAAGGCGGCGTCTTCGAGGGAAGTTCGTCAGTACGACCGGCCCACAACGGCGATCATGTCGGCATCCGGGTCCCCCGGCTCGGCCAAGCTCCCGTCGGGTCGCTGCAGGCATCGTATTGACAGGGCCTTGTCGGCTAGACGGTCCTCGCCGTCGACCCCCAGCGCCCCCAGGCGGATCCGGGCGAAGCCACTGGCCCCCGCCTCGACGGCCTCCTCCAGGGTGGCCACGTCGACCGTGCGATAGCGCTGGGTTGCCGCCGCCTCCGCCAGCAGTTCGGGCCCGACGCGCCCCATGATGGCGGCGACCTCCCGCCTGACCCCCGCCAGTGGGACCGGCTCCTTCTGGCGGCTATGGCGGGAAACCAGCGTGACGGTTCCCTCGGCCAGGTCTCGCGGTCCGACCTCGACCCGGACCGGCACGCCCTTCAGCTCCCAGCCGACGCTCCGGCGCCCGAAGCTGGTCTCGGTGCGGTCGTCGAGGCGAACCCGGTGCCCGTCGGCCCGTAGCTCGGCCACCAGAGTCTCGGCCGCCGCCCGGACCTCGCCGTCCTCTTTGATCACGAGGACCACGACCTGGGTGGGCGCCAGAGCCGGGGGCAGGCGCAGCCCGAAGTCGTCCCCGTGACCCATGACCAACGCGCCGATCAGGCGGGTCGAGGCGCCCCACGACGTCTGCCAGGCGTGCTCGAGAACGCCCTCGCTGTTGGAGAAGGTGATCCCGAAGGCGCGGGCGAAGTTCTGGCCCAGCTCATGGCTGGTCGCCATCTGCAGCGCCTTGCCGTCCCCCATCATTCCCTCGCAGGTCCAGGTGCGGGTGGCACCGGCGAAACGCTCCCGGGGCGTCTTGTGCCCAGTGAGGACGGGTAACCCCACCACGTCGACCATGGTGGAGAGGTAGACGTCTCGCAGGATCAACAGCGCGTATGCCCGGGCCTCGGCCTCGGTGGCATGGGCGGTGTGTCCCTCCTGCCAGAGGAACTCGCTGGTGCGCAGGAACAGCCGGGGCCGGAGCTCCCAGCGCACCACGTTGGCCCATTGGTTGATGAGCAGGGGCAGGTCCCGGTGGCTCTGGACCCACTTGGCGAAGAAGCTGTTGACCACCGTCTCGCTGGTAGGGCGCACCACCACCGGCTCTTCGAGCTTCTTGCCGCCCCCGTAGGTGACCACGGCCAGCTCGGGACTGAAGCCCTCGACGTGCTCGGCTTCCAGGCTCAGGTAGGACTCGGGGATCAAAAGCGGGAAGTAGGCGTTCTCGGCGCCGGCCTCCTTGATGCGCCGATCCATCTCCGCCTGCAACAGCTCCCAGATCCCGTAACCCCAGGGCCGGATGACCATCGTCCCGCGCACCGGCCCGTTGTCGGCCATCTCGGCTCCGGACACCACCTCTTGGTACCAGCGTGGGAAGTCCTCGTCCCGAGACACGATTGCGCCCTTGGTCATGGCTGCGCAGGTTACCGGGCTATTTGGGGGTGCCTTACACGGCTCGTTTGTCCGCGGCGATGATCTCGTCGGAGAACCAGGTGATGTAGTCGATGTACTCGCCTTGCGACCGAGTCACCGGGATCGGGACCGAGGTCGACGTGATGCCGAATTTCTCCAGGTAGGCCAACCGCTCCTGTATCTGATCCCGGTGGGCCCTACGACCGTCATCGGACAGATCCCCGAAGGCGGGGCGGTCGACGCCGGGGACCGAGCCCACCCAGCACAGGTCGAAGGTGTCTTCCTTCCCGGCGAACTCGGGCTGGCTGCGAAGGTAGTCGAGCAGCGGAGGGATCTCCTCCACCGAGAAGGTGGTTGGGTTCGGCTGCCACCCCTCGTAGCGGGCGGCCCGGCGAAGGGCTGGCTTCGAGTTGCCGCCTATGTAGATGGGTGGTCGGGGTGACTGGACCGGCTTCGGCTCGAAGGCGACACCCTCGATATCGAAGTGGGCGCTGTGGAACGAAGGCTGATCCTCGCTCCACAGGACGAGCGTTGCCTCCAGGATCTCGTCGGTGATTGCTCCGCGCTCCGAAAAGGGGACTTTGAGCGCCTCGAACTCCCGGACGGCGTGTCCCACCCCGGCGGAGACGTCGAGCCGACCACCCGACAGGACATCGATGGTTGAAAGGGCCTTGGCGAGGGCCAACGGGTGGTAATAGGGCAGGACCAGGACGCTGGCGTCCACCCTGACCCGCTTGGTCGCCCCGGCCACGAAGGACATGACCGAGAGGGCGTGCATCCAGTAGGGACCGAGCCGGGGGACCTCCTCATAGGGCATGGCCAGATGCTCCGAGGTGGTGATGGCGTCATAGCCCAGGCCGTCGATGGTCGAGGCAATCTCTTGGAAGTCGGGAGCGGCAAGGGCTGGGACCCAGTCGGCCGCCTCGGGCACGTGGTCGTTGGCCGGCGGGATGTGGTTGTTGCCTGGCAGGGCGATACGGAATCTCACGGTGTGCACCTCTCGAGTTGATGGCCGGCCCGGGTCCGATGGCGACCAGCTGGTCACTGTTGCCATTCGGACGATGTTCGAGAGGATCGTAGGCCCCTGACGGCCGCCCGGCACAGAGGCCGCCAGTGCCCTCCGGACAGAGGCCATCAGCACCGACGAGGTTTCAATCGTCCAGCCACGCAACCGTCACGCCACGCAACCGTCCAGCCACGCAGCCAAGACGCCGATCGTCAAGAAATGGTCAGCTGGACGATCGACTCACGTGGCCGGCGTTGCACCTCGGCCAATACGGGCCGGCGCTCCACGAGGGTTGTTAGGGCTGGCGCTGCACCTCGGCCGCTACTGAATTTTCCGGCTCGCACCTGGTGAGGACCAGGTCGGTCAGTTCCGGTATCCGTGCCGCCGGCCAGCACAGGGGATGTTCGGAGTGGACCACCCGCACCGACTCGGGATGGAGGTGGATCCACTGCGCGGCCACGGCGCGGTCCTGGTCCTCATCGGCTTCACCACGATGCTGGGGCCCAAGTCCAGCCGGCCCCGCCTCCGTCAGCCGACTGTCCGACCCCAACCCGTTCACCCCGAGCACTGTCGACCCGGGCAGCGCTGTCGACCCGGGCAGCGCTGTCGACCCGGGGGCCGAGGCTCCGCACCCGACGACGAGCCCATCGTGAAGCTCGATCGTTCCTTCTCCGTAGACTTCGAGTAGCAGGCGGCCGGCTCTTCGCAGGGCTTGCGTACGCCGGTGCTTGATGATGGCGTTGCGTAGGCGCGTGGCGTCGTCCCGGACGGCTGCTGCCTCCTCGTAGCGCTGGGCGGCGGCGTGTGTACCCACCTCCAGCATGAGCGGGGACAAGAGCGTGGCCGGGTCGGCGGCCATGTCGACTCGGGATTCGATGCGGCCGCGCCCTCGCCCCCGGCCGCCCCGTCGCGTTCGCCCTGCCCCTCCTGGTCCACCTGCCGACCTGCCAGCAGCCAGCCCCAGCAGCGCAACCGACCGCGGCCGTCGAGCCCTACCCTGGCGGTTGTACGGCGGGTTCCAGGCCCGGATCATGCGGCCCTCGAGCACCGACGCGGTGAACGGACCCGGACAGACCCGGTGGTGGATGGCGTAGAGCTGGCGCAAGAGGCGGCCGACCTTCGGCCGCCGATCCCCAGTGAAGTACGAGCGCACCCGGGACTGGATGTCGGTGGCCTTGCCCACATAGAGCACGTGCCCGGCCCCGTCGGTGAACCAGTAGACGCCGGGGCGGTGGGGGAGTCGGGTGGTCAGGCGCAGCT
>DASXMT010000188.1:0-6655 GCA_036495505.1 Acidimicrobiales bacterium
ACGTATCAGCGGACATCAGACTGACCCCCAAAGGCTCTACACATCGACGGAAGACCCGGCCGACCAGCTTCGATCGTGGCGACCGCCCATGACAGCACGACTTTCACCACGATCCCGCTCCCAACGGTCCTGCTTCCAGTGCCCATTCACTGGCCTAACTAAACGATACGCTAACGTAGCGTATCGAATCGGGCGGAAGGTAGGCGTATACGAGTCCGGAAGGCCGTGGGTGTCATCCCAGAGGGCCGCGTGCGGGCCAGTTACCCCAGGCCCTCGAATCGACTCACCCATTGCCGCGCCCGCCACTGCAACGTCGACGCCCGGAATAAGCGAGAGCATGCCGGTGCTCGTGTAGTGCGATCCGTTCGCCTGAGACCGAACCCGAGGTTGAACCCCGGCGGCGAGCACCTCGACGACGACCTCGTCCTCGCCACGAGCAATCGGGTCGGGGAAGTCGAGATAGCGCAGCGGATCGGCTTACTAAGCTCAGGCGCTTCGATCACATGGAAGCGTGCCCTCAAAAGAGGAGGTCGAAGATACTGAAGGCACGCTCCCAGTCATTTGCATGGGGGGCATTCCGTCCCGGGTCGATGATCCGGATCGTACGGGCCAATGCCAACGACAGCCCACCTGCGACTACAGAGAGACGGGCCGTCGTGGCCTCAGCCAGCGCCAGGTCGAGCGGCGGTAGTGCCTCGACCTGCTCGAGCATCGGCACTACTTCGGGCTCGACGTCCAGCTTCTCGAACTCGTGGATCGACTGCTGCAGACCTTTGGTAATCGGAAGGTCCTCAGGCTGAACCACGTCTCGTTCGTTGGCCTCGGCCGTAGCCTCGGCCATAAGTAGAAGGTCATAGACCTTGCGGTTTAGGAAGTCGGTGTAGCGCTTTAGGTCGTCTTTGTCCACATGCAGGCCAGCCGCGATCCGAAAGAACCGTTGGAACCTGGGAACGCCCGCAATGGTCACGATGCGGCCTCCGTCTCGTTAGCTGACCGGCGAAGGTGGGCGGCCAGGCTCCCCAGCCGTCTGGCCAAAGAACGCGTGTCCGTCGCGGGCTTTAGGTCCTCCCACTCTTCCAGCGCCAAACGGGCGTGCCGCACCTCCTCGGCCAGCAACTCTGGCTCCTCCTTGGCCATTTTTTGTTCCCATCCGACTTCCTCCAAGAGCGCATCGAGCACCGAGTGCGGCAGGAGAACCAAGTTCCCGGGTAGACCGACCAGCCGTCGCAAGGACCGTATGAGTACGCGCTGGGACTGTTCAGCCTGACTCGCTTGATCGAGCAGCACTTCCGTCCAATCCGGGCTGAGGAGTGTGGAGCACCGTGGACACTGGCCATCACGTTCGGCGAGAAGTTCGGACAACGTCAACTCACCCCCGCAGTGCCGGCAGGTGGCTTCGATCGGTAGCGCGTAAGTCATGACGAGAAGGGGGGTCGAACAGGCGACACTCCATGATCATGCTGGAAGGAACGACCAGGACACACCCCGCGATTGCGTGGTTTTCAGATCGGTCCATTCCTCGTTAGGGCCACCGATGCTGGCTATTCGCTACCCACCATGCCAGCTCGACACGAGATTCCACGTTCAGCTTGCGAAAGATATGTCGGAGATGAAAGTCGACGGTGTGCCGGGAGAGGTGGAGAATTGCCGCAGCGTCCCTGTTGGTCCGTCCTTCGGCCACCGTGCGGGCCACTCGCCTTTCGGCTTCGGTCAGGCTTGCCCATCCACTTACTGGTCGGCTCCCAGGGCCCCGTTTGGAATGCTGATTACAGCGCCGGATCGCCCGGAGGATCCGGGTCACATCCCGGGCAGCACCGGCCCGCTCATATCCAGCTTGAGCTTGTGCGAAGAACGATCGGGCCACGGCGTGGTCGGACGACGTGGCCAGGCGCCCGACATCCTCGGCTGCGGAAGCTCGGGCCCACACGTGAATATGAGCACGGGCGGCTGTCTGGAGGGCGAACAGGTCCTCCTCGAACAAACCGCGGGCGTGGATGGCGCTCGATTTCAGACCGAGCAGCTCACCGTTGCTACGGGCCAGGTGCTCGATGGTGACCACCACCTCTGCGGCCAATGGCCGGTTGCCCGTGGACAACGCTACGCGTATCCACCACGGTGCCACGGTTGGATCTTCCAAAAGCATTCGGTGGAGACGGGTTGGTTCTTGACAGGCCACAGTCAATGTTTCAAGGGCCTCTTCCGGATATCCTTCGGCTTCCGTGACCCGGGCCCGTGCCTGGACGAGGGCCGAATCGCCATAGAACCCGATTCCCGATGGAGATCCAACCTGGCTCCGTCCGACGGCGGCGGCTGCCGCGTTGAGGTCTCCCCGGTGCAGTGCAACCGACGCCATGATCGATCTGGCCATGGACTCAAAGTAGGTAATGCCTTGTTCGCTCGCCAGCCTCAGGCCGACTCCCACCTGTTCGACGGCAGCGTCCAGTTTTCCATCGGCCAGTGCCAGTCGAGCCATCTGGATCGGAATCGCAGGGGCCCAGAGGGAGTCGAACGTCCGTCGGATGCGCTCGCGGCTCAGGTCGATCAGCTGTTTGGCTTCGATCAGCTCGCCGATGGACGTAAGGATCGCGGCCAAGAGGAGCCGGGGGTGGTCGGAGGCGATCTGAGTCGGGACCTTGTCCGCCCGATCCACTGCAGCACGAAGAAAGACGATCGCATCGGCAGGACGGCCGCCATCCCACGCCCACTGAGCATTCGCCATAAATGCAGCGCCGAGCGCAGCGTCGTCACACAAGCCTTCCTCGCCACCCATGATTGCGGCCACCATGGAGCGCATCCCGATCTCGTTTCCCTCGGACCTGAAGGATCGCAGTTGGGCTAGCTTGGCTTCTTCGTAGAGTGCGTCTGGCAATCCGGGTTGGTGGACCACATCCGAGGCCTGCATCGTGGCCTCGGCCCACTTGCCGGCCATGAGGTAAACGGTCGACAAGACCAGGCGTAAACGGGCTATGGCGACCCCGTCGTCGAGGATGGCGATCGCATGGCGAGCCAGCGCAATGGCGTTGTCCACGCGGCCAGCACCAAGGAGCGCGCGGGCCGCAACGACCGATCGAACGGCTCGTCGATTGTCGTCCGGCGCGCTCAGCTCGAAGGCCCGCATCGCGGCATCGGCCCCCGATACCGGTGACTCGTCCACGGCTTGGCGGACCGCGCCGTCCAATGCATCCAGGTCACGCTCATGCCCGGGCCGTGATCCCAGGCTGAGGTGGGTGGCAATTCGTTCCTTCGACGAGTCATGGGCGCCAAGCCGGTTTCCGACCTCACGGTGCAATGCCATGCGAAGAGGGTCGGGAATATCGCGGTACCGGTCGACCCGTACCTCGTCGTCCACGAAGGCCAGCATGTCGCCATCCCAGCGCAGAACTCCGGCGCCCAAGAGGGTCTCCAGGGGGGACAACAGGGAAGCGACAGGCTCCCCTAACAAGTCAGCCGTATCCTCGGGGCTGAAGGGGCCGCCCCAGACGGCAGCTACGGCCAAAAGTTGGCGCTCACGATCTTCGGATTCCGAATGAGCTTTCTGGTCCCCACCATCGCCGGTCCGCGACCCAACTAGCACCTAGCCACCTTTCGTCGTTTCTCTACGACAGTCGGTGACTTCGACCATGACTCACGACCCTGTTGCTAGCTTTGCCGGTCCTTCTACCCTCGAACCGGAAAGTCAAACCACGCGTTTGGGGGATCCGGGTTCCCAGGTCGTGTGTCAATTTTGCTTGATGGCAACCACCCTGGTTCATGCGCCCCGCGCAGCCAATACTCCCCAGGCGAGCGCGGGAGAGCATTCGCCGGACCCGTCAGCGGTCGTCGAGTCACTCGCAGCCCACGTCGAGCTCGTCGCCGACCTCCTTGCCGCCCTCGACGGGAACGACCCTCTGCCATCGAGGTCGAACAGGGCAGCCCGCCCCGACGCGGCGCCGGTGCCGGGCTCGATATCCAGGGCAGCGCCCTCTGCCACGCTGCTTGAAACGCTCCGGTCGGGCAACGGCAGGTTGGACGACCTGGTCCGGGTCCTCGCCTCTCAATTGGCTGGCCCTCGTCTGGAAAGGCGACCTGATCGAAGCTAAATCATCGCCTCTTCCAGCCACGTCTTCAACTGACGTTCCGGAGCGGCGCCGGTCTGGCGGGACAGAACCTTTTCTCCCCATATGACCAAGAGGGTCGGTATGGCCTGCACCCCGAATTGGCCTGCCACCTTGGGCGATTCGTCGACATTGACCTTGACCAACTTGAACGTGCCGGCCAGTTCGCGGGCCAGATGCTCGAGCGAAGGACTTACCGTCCGGCACGGACCGCACCACGGGGCCCAGAAATCAACCAGCACGGGAATGGTTGACGCCGTGACCACGTCGGCGAAAGTCTCGTCCCCGGATTCGGCTATCCACGGGAGCAATGACTTGCACTTCCCACACCTGGGTAGGCCTGAGGCAGACCATGGGACCCGGTTCTTCGTCCCGCAGGTCGCGCACCGAACCACGGTCGACTCGGACAAACTCACGCCGCTGCCCCCTGGGCCTTCGGAGCCTCAATCGATACGGTCAGGCCGTCATCGCCGTAATCGAGCCGTACCTCGCCCCCCTCGATGGGATCTGATCCCAGGAGTGCCCTGGCCACCTGAGACTCGACCCGATGGGCGATGAAGCGCCGCAAGGGCCGAGCCCCGTAGACCGGGTCGAATCCTTGCTGAGCTATGAGGTGTCGGGCCGCGCTGGTCACCGTCAGGCTCAGGCGACGCTCGACCAGGCGCTGGCGAAGATCGTCGAGCAACAACTCAACGATACGCTCGATCTCCGAAAGGGTGAGTGGCTTGAAGAGCACGATGTCATCGAGGCGGTTGAGGAACTCTGGCCTGAACCGGCGGGTCAGCTCGCCCATGACCAGCTCACGGGCATCAGGCTTGATCTCCCCAGAATCGCTGACCCCTTCCAACAGGTACTCCGAGCCGATGTTTGAGGTCATGACCAGCACCGTGTTGCGAAAATCGACCGTTCGACCCTTGCCGTCGGTCAGTCGACCATCGTCGAGCACTTGCAATAGAGTATTGAACACATCGGGGTGAGCCTTTTCGATCTCATCGAATAGCACCACCGAGTACGGCGTGCGCCGAACCGCCTCACTCAGCTGGCCACCTTCCTCGTAGCCGACATAACCAGGCGGAGCACCGATCAGGCGGCTGACGGTGTGCTGCTCCTGGTATTCCGTCATGTCCAGCCGGATCATGTTCTCATCGGTGTCAAACAAGGTGGCGGTCAGCGCCCTCGCCAACTCGGTCTTGCCGACCCCGGTCGGACCGAGGAAGATGAACGACCCGACCGGCCGGGATGGATCGGCGATCCCGGCTCTCGATCGGACGATGGCGTCGGTGACCGCCTGCACCGCCTCGTCCTGACCGACCACCCGCTCGTGGAGGATGTGATCGAGGCGCAAAAGCTTGTCCCGTTCGCTCTCTTCCAATCGGCTGACCGGTATCCCTGTCCAGCGTGCCACGATCATGGCGATCTCCTCTTCGGTGACCACCTCTCGGAGCAAGCGGCGAGTACCGTGTTTCTTGCCCAATAAGGTCTCTTCGGCCTCGAGTCGGCGCTCCAGTTCGGGGAGCGTGGCATGACGGAGCTCGGCCGCTCCGTTGAGATCGTAGGCCCGCTCGGCCTCCTCGGCCCGGCGCCGTACCTGCTCGATCTCCTGGCGGAGGCCTTGTACCTTGTGGAGGGCCTGCCGCTCAGCCTCCCACTGGGCCCTCATCGCATCAGCCTCCGACCGTAGGTCGGCCAGCTCCCGACGCAGCTCGGTTAGCCGCTCCTCACTGGGCACGTCCTCGTCTTTGGCCAGCGCAGCCTCCTCGATCTCCAGGCGCATGACCCGCCGAGTGAGCTCGTCGAGCTCCGCGGGCATGGAGTCGATCTCGGTGCGGAGCATGGCGCACGCCTCGTCCACGAGATCGATGGCCTTGTCGGGAAGGAAGCGGCCCGAAATGTACCGGTGGCTGAGTCGAACCGACGAGACGAGAGCACTATCTTGGATCTTGACGCCGTGAAAGACCTCCAGGCGCTCTCGAAGCCCTCGCATGATGGAAATGGCGTCCTCAATGGAAGGTTCTTCCACCATCAACGTCTGGAACCGGCGTTCCAGGGCCGCATCCTTTTCGATGTGCCGTCGATACTCGTCGATCGTCGTAGCCCCGATCATGTGCAGCTCACCTCGCGCCAGCATCGGCTTCAGCATGTTGCCGGCATCCATGGCGCCCTCAGCAGCGCCGGCCCCGACCACGGTGTGTAGCTCGTCGACGAACATCAGCACTCGGCCCTCGCCCGCCTTCACCTCTGCCAGTACGGCCTTCAGTCGCTCCTCGAACTCGCCGCGATACTTCGCCCCAGCGACCAGGGACCCCATATCCAGCGCGAACACCGTCCGGTCGCGAAGGCTTTCGGGCACATCACCGTTATGAATGCGCTGGGCCAACCCCTCGACGATGGCCGTCTTGCCCACGCCGGGATCGCCGATCAGTACTGGGTTGTTTTTCGACTTACGAGAGAGGATCTGGATGACCCGGCGGATCTCGGCGTCACGCCCGATGACCGGGTCGAGACGCCCGGCGCGTGCCTCTGCCACCAGGTCTACCCCGTACTTGGCCAGGGCCTCATAG
>DASXMT010000189.1:0-4405 GCA_036495505.1 Acidimicrobiales bacterium
GCTCCTACCCAAACCGCGTCACGAACGGTCCTGATCCGAGAACCATCGAGCCGCAGCGCTGGTTCGGTCACCGACATCGAGCTTGGCGTAGATGTGCTCGAGGTGCTTGTGCACCGTTCTCACGCTGACTCCGAGCTCGGCGGCGATGCGACGGTTGTCCATGCTCGACGCGAGCATGGCGAGGATCCCCTGCTCGCGGGCGGTGAGGTTGGCCGCGGCCAACGGGGGTGGCTCATTCCAGGTCCGCTCGTCCACCGCAATAATGCAATGACCCTCATCGCTGTCGGCAAGGTAGCGAAGGCAGATATGACCGTTCTGTCCTTCGAGTACGAGTGGCTGGGCCCGAGAGGGTGCGCCGGAGACGATCGCAGCGATCCTCGCCGGGAGATCCGATCCGGGCGTGAGGGTGACACCCCGATGGGAGGCGAGCAGGCGCCGGGCCTCTTCGCTGGCCTCGATGACCCTCCCCGTCGGCGTGGTGAGGATCACCCCCCGACTCTGGTCGGCGAGACTGGACTCAAGCGCGGCGATGAACCGATCGCGCTCTAGTAAACGGCTCAGGTTGCGATGCGCGACGACCAGGTGAGACCGGACAAGATTCAGCAGCAGCCGATCATGCGAGTTGAAATCACCTCGGGCTCGATTGAGTGCGATCCCGACCACGAGGGAGGGAGTGTAGGCAAGGGTGATGGCTGCTTGATGTTCGGCCCGGGCGTCTCGGAAGAAGTTCGCGTAGAGGTCGGTGCGGTGAAATGACCGCCGATCGAGGAAGTCCGAGATGGTGTGGGTGCTCCCATCACCCGTCCGGCGAGAATAAGCGACGACGGGGTGCTGTCCGACATACCGCTGAAAGGCGAGGTGATCGGTCCCGTCGAGCCCATCGAAGGGCTCGACGGCGACAACGGTTCTGCGTCGTCGCACGTCGATCTCGTTGTAGGTGGCGTAGTCACAGGGCACGAGTCTGCCGATGAAACCCAGGGCGGCCGGGCCCAACGACCTGACGTGGTCGATCGCGGAGAGAGCGGCGTCGAATTCCTGAAGCGCTCGCAAATCGCCTTCAGCCAGCTCGACCATGGAAACTCCTGCGGAGTCCGGCACATCGTCTACGCGAATCAGCGTATTGCATCGATGGCGCCGACGCTATTTGGTAGTAGCAGAAAGTAGATGAAAGGACGTTTCATGGCTGTGAGCGAAGAAAGGTTGATGGAATTTGTGGGCCAGGCGGTCGGGGACCTCGGGGCGGCGCTCACGGCCACCCTGGTCAACGTGGGCGACCAGCTCGGCCTGTACAGGGCCATGGCGGGAGCGGGACCGATGACAGCGTCGCAGCTCGCAGCCGAGACAAAGACGACCGAGCGGTATGTGGCTGAATGGCTGGCCGCTCAGGCTGCATCGGGCTACATCACCTATGAAGGCGACGGGCGTTACCGGCTACCCGATGAGCAGGCAGAGGCCCTGGCCAACGAGGACAGCCCTGCGTGCGTGCTCGGCGGGTTCCAGGCCATGACCGCGGCCATGCGAGCAGAGCCCAAGATCATCGAGGCCTTCCGCTCGGGCGGGGGCGTCGGTTGGCACGAACACGATGCTGGGCTCTTTGAGGGAACCGAGCGGTTCTTCCGACCTGGCTACATGGCCAATCTGGTCAGCTCATGGATACCTGCCCTCAGCGGGGTAGAGGCGAAGCTCTCCTCGGGGGCGAAGGTCGCAGACATTGGGTGCGGCCATGGGGCGTCCAGTGTGATCCTGGCGAAGGCGTTCCCAAATTCGTCAGTCGTCGGTTACGACTACCACCAGGCCTCGGTGGACGCAGCCCGTGAGCGGGCAGCAGAGGCTGGTGTGTCGGACAGGGCGACTTTCGAGCAAGCCACGGCCAAGGACTATTCCGGAACAGGGTTCGACTTGATCGCGTTCTTCGACTGTCTCCACGACATGGGGGACCCTGTCGGCGCCCTTGCCCACGCCCGCCAGGCGCTCGCCCCGGATGGCACCGTCATGTTGGTCGAACCCTTTGCCAACGACGATGTCGGCGAAAACATGAACCCGTTCGGCCGGGTCTTCTATTCCGTGTCGACCCTGGTCTGCACTCCGGCATCTCTCTCCCAAGAGGTCGGACGTGGGTTGGGCGCCCAGGCCGGCGAGGCGCGCTTGCGCGAGGTGGCGGCCGAGGCGGGTCTTACCCAGTTTCGTCGCGCGACCGCCACTCCTTTCAATCTCATTCTCGAAGCGCGTCCCTGAGAAAACGTATGGTCCTGTCGGTATTGCTCGATGGTCCAGCGAACGAAGGACAGTGATTGTTGTGGGACTTTGGAGTGATCACGCTGTCCCAAGGATCGTTGCCGTGGCATGCAACACCAAGAACGAGCGCGCGATACGAGAACGCGCCTGCACTGGCCTATCGGGCGACCTCCTTGAGATCGGTTTCGGTTCTGGACTGAACGTCCCGTTCTATCCACCCAGTGTTTCGAACGTCTGGGCGGTGGATCCCTCTGCCGTGTCTCGAAAGCTCGCGTCCAAGCGAATCGCGCAGTCCTCGATTCCGATTTCTTATTCAGCTCGCCTGATGACGATGTCGCACGACACCAGGACCGGATGGAGCCGCTAGAACGAAGGCTGTTGGGCGGGTGCCATGTCACCCGGGATATCCCCGCACTGATCGGCGCGGCGGGGTTGGCCATCGGCGACCTCGATACCTACTACGCGCCGGGGGCGCCGAAGTTTGCCGGATACATGTTTGAAGGATGGGCCGCATGCGCACTGTCTGGATAGGTGCGAGAGGTCGTGCCTAATCGTCGGAACAGCAGGGGAAGGGAGACCAGGATGTTCGTCCAGGTATTTCAGGCGAAGGTTCGAGACGCTGATCTATGGTCGCGCCGAATGGAGACATGCGCGGAGCGAGGTCAAGCCAAAGACAAGAGGGTTCCTCGGGTTCACCTCCGGCACGACCGACGATGGTGACATGATCACCGTTGTCCGCTTCACGTCGGAAGAAACCGCCCAGGTCGACAGCGACTTGTCGACCTGAGCTTCTACGACCTCAGCAACCCTGAGTTCGAAGATGCGGCCGATTCCTAGAGCCGCGACGGGGTCGTATGAGCACGGTGTTCGTTGGCGGCCACACGGCTGACGCTTTTGAGGGGGTCTGGCTCTTGGAGCTCGGCGCTGGCGGCGACCGCCGCCTTCAGGCGTGCAGCCATACGCTTTTGTTCAACTACGAGACAGCCGGACCGTGCCATCGGTAGTGGATGTCCGGAGCGCCCTCTTCGTTGTCGCCTATTGTCATGCCAACGGCCTCGAACCCGTGGCGCTCATAGAACCGGCGTGCTCCGTGATTGCTCTGGAACGTCCAGAGGTCGAGACCAGCTGGGCGGAGTTCCTTGGCCAACACCAACAGTCGGGAACCGAGGCCCCGACCAGAATGATCTGGATCGACGTACAGCTGGTCGATCCAGTCGCCATCGAGGACGAGCAGCGCGACAGGGATATCGGCCTCTTCGACCAGCCAAACTTCCTTGGTCGGCACGACCACTTCCGCGAACCACGCCCTCACGTCGGCGGCGGGGTGCATTGGTGCCGGGATCGCCGGAATCGACGCCTGGCGCGATCGAATCCACAGGTCGGCCAGGTACGGAGCTTCGTCGGGCCTGGATCGTCGCGGCCCGGCACCTCTCGTTGGGTGCGGGTCCTCCATGTGGCCAGCATGCCCTACTTTGCCCGACGACAGAAGGGGCCGATCAAGGTCTCGGGAGCAGGGGCCGTCAAGCCAGCCAGAACGGCACCTCGGCGGTTGGGCCGGGTGAGCGCCCACAAACCGATGGAGGCCCGTGAATGGTGGGGTGTGCGGCCGGAACAGACTGTGCAGATGGACAGCGACATGTTCCCACCCGAGTTCTACCAACGCGCAGACCCGTCCCCGGATCCCGCGTTCTATCTCCGGCCTCGCTTGGTGACACATATCGACGATCACGCGATCGCCGTCGTCGGTGCCCTCTACGACGAACTTGGGATCACCGGTCAGGTGCTCGACCTGATGGGCTCATTGGTATCGCACTTCCGGACTCCGCCGGCGCAGCTAACCGTTCTCGGGATGAACAGCGAGGAGCTCGAGGCCAACCCTGCCGCCTCCGTTACTGTCGTGCACGACCTCAACGCCGAGCCGCGGCTGCCATTCGATGACGCCACGTTCGACGCTGTGGTGTGTTGCGTCTCTGTCGATTACCTCACCAGGCCGGTGGAGGTGTTCACTGACGTCGCCCGGGTGCTACGACCTGGAGGGCCCTTCGTTTGCACCTTCTCAAACCGGTGTGTCCCGACCAAAGCAATTCGCGGCTGGCTGTACGCGACAGACGAGGAGCACTGTTCAATTGTCGGGCGGTACTTTCAGCTCGCCGCCGGCTGGGAGCAGCCA
>DASXMT010000190.1:0-3161 GCA_036495505.1 Acidimicrobiales bacterium
CTGGAGACCAGTTGAGCGAAAGCGAACTCAACAGAAGCTGTCAACCAAACGAGTGGCGCCATCCGAGGACTGGGAGTTCGCTACCTGTGAGCGTCCTCTCATCCGGGTCGCCGGTGCATCTTCCAATGGCGATCGGCGCGCGAAGACCTGCTGACTCAAAAGTAACGACAAGGCCGTCGGGGTCACCGGTGGCGATGATCAACTCGTAGTCCTCACCACCGCCCAGCGCGTCTTCGTCAGTCGCTCCCATGGCCACGGGCACGCGGTCGAGCGCGATACCAACACCCGAGGCGTCAGCCAAATGACGGACGTCGGCAGCCAGGCCGTCGGAGATGTCGATGGCCGCCGTGGCCCCGGCCAGTCGGGCCGATTCCCCTTCGGCCAGTCGGGCCACCGGTCGTCGGTGAGCCTGCACCAGGCTGGAGTAGATAGAACCGGCTGGGCCACCGGGTTCGGCCGTCCTCCAAGCCTCAATAGCCGGCTCAGGTTCTCCGATTGTGACCGCCTCTTGTGACGCAGCCTCTTGTGACGCAGCCTCCAGTAAGGAGTCCTCCGGTAACGCGATCTCGGTCTCCTCGATTTCGGCCTTCGCCTCCGCTGTTCCGGCCTCCGCCGTCCCGGCATTCGCCTCCGCTGTTCCGGCATTCGCCTCCGCTGTTCCGGCCTCCGCTGTCCCGGCCTCCGCCTTCCCTCTTTCGCTCTGCAGGATGCGGAGCCCCGCCGCCGATGAGCCGAGCGGCCCGGTCACGAACAGGGTGTCGCCGGCTCGAGCGCCCGACCGAGTGAGTACGCCCGACCGCTGCCCAACCCCACTTGCTGTTACCGACGGCGCCACCCCGCTCGCTGTTATGGATACCCGACCCTTATCAATTGCTCCGGATGCTTGGTTATTACCTCCGGTGATACGAGATATCGCTTGACCAGATGCCGCTCCCTTACCAGATGCCGCGTCCTTACCAGATGCCGCTCCCTTACCAGAGGCCGCTTCCTGACCAGATGCCGCGTCCTTACCAGACGACGTCTCGTTCTCAACACTCGATGCTCGAACGAGCGGAATGCTCCCGATGGCAGCGACGGAAACCACCACGGCTGGAGCGGTGGACAGATCGCCACCGACCACAATGCTCCCCGTCGCCGTAGCGGCCTCGGCCACTCCCGAGCCGAGCTCCTCGAGGTCGGTCCCCGGCGGTGCAGCCCCCGATACGAGGATGTGGTCCGGCCTTCCGCCCATGGCGGCCAGGTCGGAAACCGTGACCATGACCGCCTTGAACCCCAGGTCGGCGACGGTGCACAGGTCTAGGTCGACGTGAACTCCAGCCACCACCAAGTCGGTGGCCAACAGCAGCGCCGCACCACCGGAATCGGCCACCACTGCGGCATCGTCGCCGATCCAAATTTCGCCCGGCGGGGACGGTCGCCCCGCCGCAGCCTCGAATCGAGCCTGCAAGGCAGCGATTACCTCGAATTCATCCGGATTGGCAGTGCCGACATCGGAACCAA
This sequence comes from Acidimicrobiales bacterium, assembly GCA_036495505.1. GTDB lineage: Bacteria > Actinomycetota > Acidimicrobiia > Acidimicrobiales > RAAP-2 > DASXMT01. The sequence goes on from DASXMT010000190.1 coordinate 1,501, forward strand.
AGTGACTCCCGGCGGTGGTATCTCCGGCGCGAGCGCCGGCGCGACCCGTCCTACCTGGCTTGGAAGCAACCACGCCTCTTGCCTAGCATTCAATCCGCTTTCCACCGATTACTATTGATGAACGGAACGCGACCACTATGTATGTGTTGCGTGACCCTGTGCGTATCTGTCGGCGTCCCGAGGAGGAACGGTCAACCAAATGCCCCCCACTAAGAACAAAAAGCTTGTCGCCTGGGTTGACGAGATTGCCGCACTGACGGACCCCGCCGAGGTCAAGTGGTGCGACGGCTCCGCCGAGGAATATGACCGGCTTTGCCAGTTGCTGGTGGACAACGGGACATTTACCAAGCTCTCCGAGGCCAAGCGCCCGAACAGCTACTGGGCGGGATCGGATCCGGCCGACGTCGCCCGAGTCGAGGATCGGACCTATATCTGCTCCAAGCTGGAGTCGGACGCAGGGCCCACCAATAATTGGCGGGATCCCGACGAGATGCGGTCGACTCTTACCGACCTGTTCAAGGGGTCGATGCGGGGCCGGACCATGTACGTCGTGCCCTTCTCGATGGGTCCCCTGGGCTCCGACATTGCCCACATCGGCGTGGAGATCACCGATTCCCCGTATGTGGCCGTGTCCATGCGGATCATGACCAGGATGGGACGCGGCGCCCTCGAGGTGCTGGGCGACGACGGCGAATTCGTCCCGTGTCTCCATTCCGTCGGTGCCCCACTGGCTGAGGGCGAGGCCGACGTGCCGTGGCCCTGTGACGCCGACAATAAGTACATCGTGCACTTCCCTGAGACGCGGGAGATCTGGTCGTACGGCTCGGGCTACGGCGGCAATGCCCTCCTGGGCAAGAAGTGCTTCGCCCTGCGCATCGCCTCGATCATGGCCCGGGACGACAACTGGCTGGCCGAGCACATGCTGATCCTCAAGCTCACCTCACCGGCCGGAGAGACGCGATATGTCACCGGTGCGTTCCCCTCTGCCTGTGGCAAGACCAACCTGGCCATGTTGATCCCCACGCTGGCCGACTGGAAGGTCGAGACGGTAGGTGACGACATCTGCTGGATGAAGTTCGGGCCCGACGGCCGCCTCTATGCCATCAATCCCGAAGCGGGATTCTTCGGTGTGGCGCCTGGGACCAACACCCACACCAATCCCAACGCCATGCTCACCCTCGATGGCAATGCCATCTTCACCAATACCGCCATCACCGATGATGGTGATGTGTGGTGGGAGGGCATGACCGATGAGGTTCCAGCCCATGTCAAGTCATGGAAGGGTGAGGACTGGACGCCCGAGTCCGGCACCCCGGCCTCACACCCCAACGCTCGGTTCACCGTTCCCGCCGCTCAGGACCCCGCCATCGCCGCCGAGTGGCAGGATCCGGCCGGAGTGCCCATCGACGCCATCCTGTTCGGTGGCCGTCGGGCATCGGTCGTCCCACTGGTGTTCCAGTCCTTCGATTGGAACCATGGGGTCTTCCTCGGCTCGATCATGGCATCGGAGACGACGGCGGCTGCCACTGGAGCGGTGGGCAACCTGCGTCGCGACCCCTTCGCCATGCTGCCCTTCTGCGGCTACAACATGGCCGACTACATGGGCCACTGGCTCACCATGACCGACCGCACCGACGAGGCGTCGCTGCCCACCATCTACG
>DASXMT010000191.1:0-9689 GCA_036495505.1 Acidimicrobiales bacterium
GGACCTGCCCGATTGCTGCGAGGATCCAAAGCCAGATGGTGACCGGCCCCCCGTCTGCAGCACCTGGTCGTAGGTGGCGAAGATGCCGACCGCCACCGAGATGAACGCGAACGAGATTGCGAACATCTGAAAGGAGCCGAGCGCCCGCTTCAGCTCGGGCTGGTAGCCCCCAAGCTCTCGACCGCACTCTCGGCGCCCTGCGCAGGCTCCGCCATCGCAACCCCCCCGACGTCCGTCTTCGAGAGCGAGACGTCCGACTTCGAGAACTCCGGGAGCGAACGAATGGTGCCGTACCTGCAGCAGGTTGTCAACCGTGGCTACCCGTAGAGGCAAGGTCAGCCTCAATGCGCCGATCGCCGCGCTAGCGGCTCAGATGGATGGGCAGCCACTTTCAGAACTGTGGGACTTCAACGAGGCACTTCACGGCTCGATGTGAATCCAATCGATTCCATCCGGCAATGAGCTTCGATGGCAGTTGGTCGACGCAAGACGCTAAATCATGTAGAACGGGAGATCGATGGTGCCAGTTGCTGATGCGGACAATGGCGAGCAGATGAGGTCGTATCGTGGCTGAGACAGGATCGATCACCGATTCCGCCATCGCCCGGCTCCGGCAGCGGATAGGTATTGCCGAGCCCAATCCCGTTCCTCCTCATTATCGGCAGCCCGGGGCTGACGCCTTCATGCATGTCGCCCGTGCCTATGGCGATGACAATCCCCTGTGGTGGGACGAAGACTACGCAGCGTCCTCACGATGGAACGGCGTGATCGCACCTCCACCGCTGGTGGGTGGGGACTCACTCGTGGGCGAAGACGAAGTGTCCACCGTCGCTCCGGAGAACCGAGAGCTCATGCGTGGCGACCCGCTACGAGGAGTACACGCGTTCTACTCGGCTAGCGCTCGCGAGTGGTGGGCGCCCTTGCGACCCAATCGGACCATTGCCAGGCGGAACGCATTGGTCGGTGTGCTGGACAAGCCGAGTGAGTTCGCCGAGCGCGCCGTACACGAATGGACGGGTCAGGTCTTCAAGGATGCTGACGGGCCAGTGCTCTCAGCCCAGTACCGGCTCATGATACGAACCGAGCGGACCAAGGCTCGTGCGAAGAAGAATGTTGGCGTCGAACCTCGCCCGTACGAGGACGACGAGATCACCGCCATCGAGGAATCCTACGCAGCCGAAAGACAGCGTGGCTCAGAGACACGATGGTGGGAAGACGTGTCCGAAGGGGATCTCCTCGGACCCATCGTCAAAGGTCCTCTGACGGTCACGGACATGATCTGCTGGCACGTGGGTATGGGTATGGGACTGTACGGCGTAGCCCCCCTCCGCCTCGGGTCCAAGAACCGGAAGCGCATTCCAGGGTTTTACCATCGCGACGATCTAAACATTCCCGACGTCATGCAACGCGTGCATTGGGACCCAGAATTCGCACGGCGGGCCGGAAACCCGACAACCTTCGACTACGGACGCATGCGCGAGACCTGGTTGATCCATCTCTGCACCGACTGGATGGGGGACGACGCCTGGCTGTGGAAGCTCGATTGCGAGTTCAGACGATTCAACTTTGTGGGAGATACGCAATGGGTTGAAGGAACTGTGGACCGCAAATACCTTGCCCCAGGTAACCGACCAGCCGTCGACGTCACCTTGGTGGCAAAGAACCAACGAGGGGAAGTCACCACGCCGGGGCACGCGACGATGTTGTTGCCCAGTCAGGCGCACGGCCCCGTGGTTCTCCCCGATCCGCCAGGCAAGGCGCGCGACCTGGCTGGCGCGCTCGAGGCCGTTGTCGCCGATTTTGCAAATGGTTCGGCGGCACCGCTGCGATGAGTGCACTGTCGTACGAGTCGGTGCCGGGCCTGATAGTTGACCTGTCAGAATCGGTTCTCCGCCTGCAGCTGGATCGACCCTACCGTCGCAACGCCATCGACGATGTCATGATGGCCGGACTCATCGATGTGATCGAGATGGCTGGGCGCGACGAGGATGTGCGTGCCGTGGTGGTCACCGGGAGCGGGGACCATTTCTGCGGTGGCGCCGATATTGTTGCCCGCAACGCTCGAGGGGATCGGCGACCCCGTGTGGGGTCGATCCAGCGCCGCCTCCCTTCGGAGGCACATCGCTTGATCCCACTTGTGTGCTCGGTCCAGGTTCCAGTGGTTTGTGCCGTGCGGGGATGGGCTGCCGGTATTGGCTTCCAGTTGGCCGCCGCCGCCGACTTCACCGTGGCCGCCACCGACGCCCGTTTCTGGGAACCCTTCATGGAGCGTGGCTTCACGCCCGACAGCGGCGCCACGTGGTTATTGCCTCGCGTGGTCGGTCCGTCGAGAGCGCGGGACCTGCTGTTGTTGAATCGAAAGCTGAGTGGTGTTGAGGCGGCCGAATGGGGACTCGTGCACCGGGTCGTCGATGCCGAACGAGTCGAGGATGAGGCATCACAGCTTGCCGCTCAACTCGCCAACGGGCCAACGGTCTCGCTCGGGCTGACCAAGTGGCTGCTGTACGCGGGAGCCGATGCCTCTCTGGACGAGCAGCTGCGCAATGAGGGATTCGCCATGGAGCTGTCATCTCGGAGCGAGGACTTCAAGGAAGGCTTGGCTGCCTTCTCGGATCGACGACCGCCTCGGTTCACAGGGCGATGAGCGTGGCGAGCGGGCAACCGCCCATACGGGCCGGGATGCCAGAGCGCGAGCTCTCGCATCGGACCCGCGATTGGATCACCGAGCATGTGCCATCGGCATGGCGGGCCGCAGCTGAACGAGGCGGTGCCGCAGCAATCCGCGAAGTCCGCACCCGGGCCGAGTATGAGGACTGGTACCCGGTGTTCGCCCATGCTGGCTTCGTCGCCCCTACCTGGCCCCTTGAGTACGGGGGCGCGGGTCTGGCTCCCGACGAAGCGCGCATTGTCGAAGCCGAGTTGTCGCCGTACAACCTGGGTCGGCTGAATCCCCTGGGATTGAGCCTGGCCGCCCCAGCTCTGTTTGCCCATGGCTCCGAGGGCCAGCGCCTCCGCTACCTGCCACCGATCGTCCACAACGAAGAGGTCTGGTGCCAACTGTTCAGCGAACCGGGGGCGGGCTCCGACTTGGCCTCCTTGTCGACCCGGGCCCAGCGCGACGGTGACGGCTGGGTCATCTCGGGTCAGAAAGTCTGGAACACCTGGGCCCATCTGGCTGACTACGGCGTGTTATTGGCTCGCACCGACCCTGACGTACCAAAACGGCACGGGATCACGTACTTCTTGATCGACCTGCACGAAAAAGGCATAGACGTACGACCGCTCCGTCACATTACCGGCGAGGTCGACTTCAACGAAGTGTTCCTCGACGCGGTCCGGGTACCCGATAGTCAGCGCGTCGGAGACATCAACGCCGGCTGGACTGTGGCCAACGCCACGCTCTCCGGTGAGCGCCAGATGGTGGCCGGCTCGGGCTCGGGGGGCGTCGACCGAATCGGTGGAAGCGGGACCACTCGGCTCATGCAACTGGCCAGGCGCATCAGTGCCGATGGACGTCCCGGTGGGTGGGATGATCCGGTGGTCCGCCAAGAGCTCATGCGGTTGGCCGGCGAAGAACGGATCCGCAGCTGGACGAACCAACGAGTAAGGGCGAGAGCAACGGTAGGTCGTGGCCCCGGCCCCGAGAGCTCGGTGGGGAAGGTACACCAGGGTGACCTCAACCAGCGCATCCAGCGAATGGCCACCGACTTGTTGGGCGCCGCTTCCACCGCCTGGTTGCCAGCCGGCTCGGATGGTTTCACAGAGCACGGCGCAGAGGCCTATGCCAGTTCGCTGCCCTACGAGGTCAGAGGGATGCTCCGCAGCCGCGCCAACACCATCGAGGGTGGAACGACCGAAGTGAACAAGAACATTATTGCCGAGCGGGTGTTGGGCTTACAACGCGAACCCGATCCGTGGAACCGTGCTCCGTGGCGCGACGTGCCCCGAAGCTGATGACGACACGGTGAGAGCGTACGAGACCCTGTTGGTCACGAGGGAGGGGAGCGTCGGCTGGTTGGTCTTCAATCGCCCCGATGCCGGGAATGCCATGAACGCCACCATGTTGGGCGAGCTCGAATCAGCCTGGGCCGAGCTGGACGCAGATCCCGGCGTACGGGTGATCGTGAACACCGGCCAGGGAAGGTCCTTTCAAACGGGTCTTGACATGGTGCAGCTGAGCCGCGACCCGAAAGCCTTGCGTGAGCAGTCCCGGAGAACGAAGCGAGCCGAGCTTCGCCTGACCGCCTGGCACAATCAGGTGCGTAAGCCCGTGATCGTTGCCGTGAACGGTACCTGTGCCGGTGGAGGCCTTCACTTTGTTGCCGACGCTGACATCGTGCTTGCTGCGACCGACGCCACCTTCATTGACCCTCATGTGTCGGTGGGGCAGGCCACCGCATATGAGACCATCGGTCTCGCTCGAAAATCGCCAATGGAGCCCATATTTCGGATGGCACTCGTTGGTAGTGGCGGACGCATGAGCGCCGAGCGAGCCCGGCAACTGGGCATCGTGGGCGAGATCGCTGCCACTCCCGACGCGCTGCGGATTCGGGCCCAGGCTCTGGCGGAGTCCATCGCTCAGAACTCGCCGACGGCGATGGCCGCGACCAAGCGCGCACTATGGGGTGCGTTGGAGCTGGGCCTCACCGAGGCCTGTCTCGCGGGGTCGGCCGAGCTGCTTGGCATGTGGGGCCATCCCGACCAGGAGGAAGGCCCACGGGCCTTCGTCGAGAAACGACTGCCGCGCTGGGAGGCCCTGTCGGGCTTGCCCTCCGTCCGATCCGAGGAGTGACCGATGACCTATTCGTCTCTGACGTGTCTGACCCTTGAACGCCATGGTCCGGTGGGGTGGTTGATAAACAACCGGCCCGATCGCATGAACGCCATGAACGCCCTGATGCGCGATGAATTCGCAGTGGCTTGGCGCGAGCTCGACGAGGATCCCGAGGTTCGGGTCATTGTCCACACAGGCGCAGGGAAGTCGTTCCAGACCGGCGTTGACGTCACCGAGATCGCCACCGACGGGAAGGGGATGCAGCGGTACAGGGAATCAGTCGAGAACTTCGACTTGCATTTCACTGCCTGGCATCAGAAAGTCTGGAAGCCGGTGATCACGGCGGTAAACGGTATCTGCGCCGGGGGAGGATTTCATTGGGTGGCCGACGCCGACATAGTCATAGCCGCGTCGGATGCGCAGTTCTTCGATCCACACGTGTCCGTGGGGCAGGTCGTGGCGATCGAAGCCATCGGTCTGTTGCGCAAGATGCCGGTGGAGGCGGTCATGCGGATGGCGCTCGTCGGACGGTACGAGCGGATGAACGCCCAGCGTGCCTATGAGCTCGGAATGATCAGCGAGATCGTCGATCCGCCCGAGCGCCTGCGTGAGGAGGCTCAGGCGCTTGGAGAGGTGATCGCCAGGAATTCGCCTGCGGCCATGGCCGCAACCAAGCGCGCGTTGTGGGGGTCTCTGGAGCTGGGTCTGACGGATGCATGTCGGGCCGGCGCCGGTGAGCTCATCTCTATGTGGGGCCATCCAGATCAAGAGGAAGGGCCCAAGGCATTCGCTGAAAAGCGAGAACCGCAGTGGGAAGCTCTTGCCTCGCAGAGCGAGGGCTAGAGGTCTGACGATCGGCGTGACTTCACGGGCATAGCATTCAGTATCGCCCCGGTTTACCCTCGCGTCCGGAGGGTTTGCCGGGGCCTCGGCCGCAGCAGCATAGTAAGTGCTAGGGTTGCAGACGAGCCATGGTCGGAGGGGTGCTGGGGAATGACTGGAGTGTTTGACGGGCTGCGGGTCTTGGACCTTTCATGGGGGATGACCGGGCCAATGACAACCATGTTCTTGGCCGACAATGGAGCTGAGGTCATCAGAATTGAGCCGCCTGACGGCGACCCCTTCCGCGATCAATCCGGCTATCGCGTCTGGCATCGGGGTAAGCGGAGCGCCCGTATCGACTTGCAGTCGGATGAGGGTCGTGATGCATTCCGGCGGCTTGCCGCCTCTTCCGACATCGTCATCGACAGCTTCTCGCCCGGGGCGATGTCCCGGCTTGGCATCGATCACGACAGCTTGCAGAAAATCAATCCTCGCCTCATCACTTGTTCGATTACTGGTTACGGTGAACACCCTGCACACCGTGATCGTCCCGGGTATGACGGGCTGGTCGCCGCTCGTACTGGTTTGCTCTATGACCAAAAGGGCCGCCGGGGCACGGCAATGGACTACATCGATGGTCGCCCTGGACCACATCCCGAGTTCGATGCCCCGGAGGGTCTTGTCCGGGGCGCCGACCGGAGTGGGCCCGTCTATCCGCGCACGGCATGGCCCAGCATCGGGGCGACGTACTACGCCGTTCTCGGCATTGCTGCCGCACTTCGGACACGCGAGGTGACTGGTGAGGGACAACGAGTGACAACATCGCTGTTGCAAGGCGCGCTGGCCGCCGTGTCGCTCAACTGGCAACGGGTTGAGAATCCCGACGCCCCCCTCTACTGGATGTGGCCAATCGACTCGCGCTCCATCGAGGGGATCTACGAGTGCGCCGACGGGAGGTGGGTGCATCACTGGACCCTTCGCCCTCGCTGGGTCTTTGCATCGGCTGAGCAAGATGAGCTCAACGTGGTGACCCTAGATACCTCGTATCGCGACGATCCGGACCGCATCTCGATGGAACCGGACGGCTTGCTCACTGGGATCTTCCTCCACCCTTTGCTCGCCGATGCCTTCAAGGCCTTTACCGCCAGGGAGTGGGAGCAGGCTGCCGGGGCCGCAGGGTTAGGGGTGACGACCGTTCGCTCCCCTGCGGAGGCATTGGCTGACGAGCTCTTTCTTGCTGATGGTTGTGTCGTGGAAGTCGACGATCCAGAAGTTGGTCCAATCCGCCACGTCGGCCCGCTGCTCGAGTTCTCGGCCACACCGGGGACGGTATCGGGCCCGTCGCCGCGTTCGGGGCAGCACACCGACGAAGTTCTCGAGGAATCGAAGCACCGTGAATACCAGGTCGCTGGACAGAGATCAGATCGGCGGCAGTTGGCTCACCCGCTGGAAGGTGTCCGAGTCCTGGATCTTGGCCTCGGCGTGGCCGGTCCGTACACGGGAAGGGCCTTGGCCGACCTCGGTGCCGATGTCATCAAAGTGCATGCCTTGCACGACACGTACTGGGCCGGAACGCACATGGGCCTGGGCACCAACCGCGGCAAGCGGAGCATCGCGTTGAACCTGAAGCACCAAGGAGGACGTGAAGCTCTTGAGAAGCTCATCGCACAGGCCGACGTGGTCACCGTGAACTGGCGACCGGGAGCAGCAGCACGACTCGGGATCGACTATGCCACGTTGCGAACTCGTTACCCGACCCTCGTGTACTGCAACACCCGTGGCTACGAGAAGGGTCCACGTTCTGACCTCCCGGGAACGGATCAGAACGCGGCTGCACTCACTGGTACCGAGTGGGAAGACGGTGCGTGCGACTCCGGCAATCCACCGCTCTGGAGCCGATCAAACATGGGCGACACGGGCAACGCCCTCTTGGCTGCCATAGCCATCGTCAGTGCTCTGTACCACCGCGACAGGACGGGTCAGGGTCAGGAAGTGAGCACCTCGATCGTCAATGCCGGGTTGCTGCACACCTCGTATGCTTGGATTCACACCGACGGCAGAGCCGGAGATTGGGAACATGTCGATGCCCAGCAATATGGGTTGTCGCCGTTCTACCGGATGTATAAATGTGCCGACGAGCGTTGGCTGTTCCTGGCCGCCGTGTCCAAGCGAGAGCGGGAGACACTGTTTGCCGCATTGGGTGAGAGGTCAAGAAGTGCCGGAGACCCAGAAGCCGACAGCGACACGTTGACGAAGCTATTGGAAGGGCACTGCCTCGACCGTCCTGCCGCGCAGCTGTTTGCCGAACTGGACGGGGCCGGCGTGCCGGTCGAGATCGTGGACGAAGAGTTTTGCCGAACGATCTTCGACGACGCTGATGCCCACTCCGCTCAGCTCGTGAGCGAAACGTGGGCGGGAAACGTAGGACGGTTCGAGGATCCCGGCTTACTTGTCAATCTGGCCCCTGCGACTTCGGTGATCCAGCGCGGACCTTGCTTGTGTGGGGAACATTCGGGTGAGATCCTACGGGAGCATGGGTATTCGGATGACGAAATAGAAGCACTGGTCAGCGCCCGTGCCATCCTCGACGCACCGGTGGAACGAGTATGAACACCAATGCCGATTGCGAAGGAGTTCGTCGTCGACGGACCAGCTCGACGAATCTCGAACGGCGCACGTATTCGCCAGCAGAACCGGCATGACCTTGCAAAGACCGTGAGTTGAGTGCTGACGGATGTCTTACGAGGCCGTCCGGGCGTACTGAGCGATCAGCTCAGTGCGCAAGAGCTTGCCGGCTTCGTTTCGTGGTAATGCGTCCACCCGAATGTACGCGACCGGGGCTTTATACGGTACGAGATGAGTACGACAGAGTGCATCGAGTTCTGAGCTGTTGATATCGTCATCTGAGACGATGAAGGCGATCGGTATCTCGCCCAGCCGCTCGTCGGGTACCGGCACCACGGCGGCCTCGATGACCATCGGGGCGAGTCGGAGGACCTCTTCGACCTCGCCGGGAAAGATCTTGTTTCCTCCCCGATTGATGAGATCGCCCGCTCGCCCTTCGATCCACACGAAGTCGTCCTCATCGACTCTGGCCAGATCGCCAGTGGCGAGATAATCCTCATGGTCGAGGCGGTCACGCAACTCGGTTCCTGATGCGTACCCGATCGCCATGTTGGGCGGCCGGATCATGAGCTGGCCGACCTTCCCTGGGGTCAGGAGCGTTCCGTCCTCTCCGACGATCTTGACCGCCACTCCGGGATGGGGACGGCCGGCGGCGCCCAACTTCTCTGGATGTGCCTTGGCATCAGCTGCCGTCCAACCGATCACCTCGCCCAGCTCGGCCTGCCCGTAGCTGTTGAGGACGAATGCACCGAACCTCTCGGTGAAGCGTCGGGCTTGGAGAGGTGAGAGGGGCGATGTAATGCTCCTCACGTACTTGAGCGGCTTCAACGTACTGATGGAGAGGTCATCGTTCAGCATGGCCATAGCCGCTGGTGGCAGGACTGTCGACCGAATCTCAAACCGAGCGACAAGCTCTGCGAACGCGGCCGTTTCGAATCCCTGCATGATGACGATGGCTGCACCGGCTCGGAGACCGAAGAGCACGTTGTAGATGCCGGCATTGAGGGCCAACGAAACCGGAATGAGATTGGGTGTCGGCGGGCGCTCAGGCCGTCGGACTCCCGAACGCAGTGGACCGAGCATTCGGTCGAGTAGCTCGACGTACGCAGCATGTGAATGCAGGATCGGCTTGGGCCGTCCGGTGGTGCCTGAGGTCCACAGGACAAAAGCGGCGCCCTCTTCATAGGTGCGGGGATCAGGCTGAGTGTCGATGCCGTCACTATTGATGACGGCGGATGGCGAGGTCGTCTCGAGCACATTGTTGACCTCAGCTTCGGGCAGCCTTGGATTGAGCGGGATGAAGACAGCGTCTGCGATCCAGGTTGCCATCATCGCCACGACCACCTCAGGTCCATTTGGCAGCTGCACCGCGACGCCGTGACCCGGTAAGACCCCTCGGCCCTTCAGATCGCTCGCCAGTTGCCGTGCCTTCGAACGCGCTTGCCCCGCAGTCATGATCTGATCGATG
>DASXMT010000192.1:0-7515 GCA_036495505.1 Acidimicrobiales bacterium
CTCCGCACCTGACCCGAGCCATCAAGGATGACCGTGTACAGCTCCGTCTTGGAGCTGATCGGGAACACACCCCTGGTGGACATCAGCTCGCTGAGCCCCAACCGCGACGTTCGCATCCTCGTGAAGCTCGAGGGTCAGAACCCAGGTGGATCGGTGAAGGACCGGATCGCGCTGTCGATGATCGAGCAGGCGGAAAAAGAGGGAATCCTGACCCCCGGTCACACCCTTATCGAGCCATCCTCGGGCAATACCGGCATCGGGCTGGCCATGGTGTGCCGGCTGAAGGGGTACCACCTCAAGGTGGTGCTCCCCACCAACGTCTCACCAGAGCGCCGCCAGCTCCTCGACGTCTGGGGGGCGGAGATCATCGAGTCGCCCGGTTCCCAGGGCTCCAACGGCGCCGTCCGGATGGCCCAGGGCCTGGCCGGCGAGCATCCTGAGTGGGCGTTCCTCTACCAGTACGCCAACCCGGCCAACCCCCGCGCCCACTACGAGGGGACGGGGCCCGAGATCTGGCAGGACTGCCCCGAGGTCACACACTTCGTGTCCGGACTGGGGACGTCGGGCACCCTCCTCGGCGTGGGGCGTTTTCTCAAGGAGCGAAATCCCGATGTCCAGGTGTGGGCGATCGAACCTCCGTCGGGCGAGATGGTGGACGGGCTCCGCAATCTGGACGATGGGTACATCCCCCCGATCTTCATCGACAACGGGGGAGCGGAGATCCTGGACCGCAAGACCATCGTCAAGCCCCGTGAGTCCATCGAGTGGACCCGCAGGCTGTCCGAGGTCGGCATCTTCGCCGGCATCTCCTCAGGTGCGGCAGTTGCCGGCGCCGTACGGTGCGCCAAGACCATCGAGTCCGGGACCATCGTCGTCGTGGCCCCCGACGGCGGCTGGAAGTACCTCTCCACCGGGGCGTGGACCGATGACCTCGACGTCGTCGAGGCGCGGGCTCGCGACATCATCTACTTCTAGCCCCGGCCCGTGGCCCCACCACCGGCGGCATCGACGGCAGCCCCGGGTCTCTCGCTGCTCGTCCTGGGTTGTGACGGGAGCTGGCCCGGACCCGGTGGGGCGGGAAGCGGGTACCTGGTCCGCTCGGCCACGACCTCGTTGCTGGTCGACGCGGGCCCTGGCACCTTTGCCAACCTCCAGCGGTTCGTCGATCCGGGCTCGATCGACGTTGTGATCCTGAGCCATGCCCATCCGGATCACTGGACCGACATCTACGGGTTTGACCTATTTGCCCGCTATGTCACCGAGCGGTCGGGCATCCCGGTGTTGGCCCCCGACGGTCTGGAGCAACGTGCGGCATCGTCGGGATCGTCCGCCCTGACCTGGCGGCAGATCCGAGGGGGCGACCGACTCGCCGTCGGGGACTTGGACTGCTCCTTTGCCCGTACCGATCATGGGCCTGAGACCCTGGCTGTCCGGATCGACGGCGGCGGCCGGTCCCTGGGGTACTCTGCCGACTCCGGACCCAATTGGTCGCTCGGCGAACTTGGCCCCGACCTCGATCTCATCCTGTGCGAGGCCACGTTCACCGGTGAGCATGAGGGAGTGCCCGGCCACATGAGCGCCAGACAGGCGGCCATGCAGGCCCGGTCCACCGGGGCGAAGAGGATCGTCCTCACGCATCGCTGGCCCACAGTGGACGCATCCGCCGTGGCCGACGAAGCGGCCGAGTCATTGGGTAAGCCGGTGGAGCAGGCCGAAATCGGAAAGGAATTCCAGCTGTGACCGAAGCAACAGCCATACCCGACCCTCGAGGGAAGCGAGGCGATGGCCGGGCCACCGACGAGCTCCGCTCGGCCACGTTCGAGCGGGACTTCACCGTGTTCGCCCCCGGATCGGTGCTCGTCTCCATGGGGCGCACCCGGGTCCTGTGCACGGCCTCCGTCGAGGAGCGGGTGCCGCCATGGATGCGGGGCACAGGCAAGGGCTGGGTTACGGCCGAGTACTCGTTGCTTCCGGGGTCCACGGGGGAGCGCGTGTCCCGGGAGGCGGCCAAGGGCCGTCAGTCGGGGCGCACCCAGGAGATCCAGCGATTGATCGGGCGCTCGTTGCGGTCGGTGTGCGACATGGTCGCGCTGGGCGAGCTGCAGATCACCGTGGACTGCGACGTGCTCCAGGCCGATGGCGGGACCAGGACGGCCTCGATCTGTGGGGCGTACGTCGCCCTGCACGATGCCCTGACCCGGCTGGTGCAAAAGGGGACGCTTCGAGCCAACCCCCTCACCGAAGCGGTGGCTGCTGTGTCGGTAGGTGTAGTCGACGGGGTGTGCCTCCTCGACCTTCCCTACGAGGAAGACAGCCGGGCCGAGGTGGACATGAACGTGGTGATGACCTCATCGGGGCGCTTCGTCGAGGTGCAGGGGACGGCGGAGGGGATGCCTTTCACCAAGGGCGAGCTCGACGAGATGCTGAGCCTGGCCGAGCACGGCATTGCCCAGCTCCTCGACCTCCAGACCGCGGTGCTGACCGAGCCGCCTGCCCGTCGGTGAGCAGCCGGCCCCCGCTCCGCCTGGTGCTGGCCAGCGCCAACCCGGACAAGGTCAGCGAGATCGCCGACATCCTGGGCGACGTGGCCGGCCTGGTCCTCGTGCCCCGTCCGGCAACGGTTCCCGAGGTGGTCGAGGACGGGTCCACCTTGGTCGAGAACGCCCGGCTGAAGGCGGTGGCCATCAGGGACGCCACAGGGGAGGCGGCGGTGGCCGACGACACCGGGCTGGAGGTGACGGCGCTCGGCGGCGCCCCTGGCGTCTATGCAGCCCGGTTCGCCGGTGAGGGCGCCACCTACGCCGACAACGTGGCCAAGCTCATCCGCGAGCTTGCCGCGGCCGGGGCCATGGAGCCGTCCCAACGCATCGCCCGGTTCCGAACGGTAGCGCTGGTGTCGTTCCCTGGGGGCGACGAGGTCGTGGCAGAAGGTGAGGTCATCGGATCCATCGCGCCCGAACCGGCCGGGGCGAGTGGGTTCGGATACGACCCGCTGTTCGTGCCCGACGGGGGAGGCGGCCGCACGTTCGCTCAGATGTCACCGGCGGAAAAGCACCGTCTTTCCCACCGGGGAAGGGCATTTCGGGCCCTGGCCGACAAGCTCAGGACCTACCGCGAGTAGGCAGCGACGACCGGCGCCGCCACGATCGGTCAGTTGACAGTGACCAGCGTGCCGATGGGGGTCAGCGGGTAGACCACCGCGGCATTGGCGGGGGGCATCTCCACGCACCCGTCGCTCTGCGGGGTCCCGTAGCTGGCCCGGTCGAAGCCGTGGAGGGCGTCCCCCCCGTTGAAGTAGCTGACCCAGGGGATGCCCGGGTCCGAGTAATGGCTGCCGTCGGGGTTGGTCCCCGTCATGGTGGTCACCGTGTAGCGGAGGTAGACGGGGAAGGTGCCCTGCGCGGTGGCCGCAGCCGGGACCCCGGTGTTGGCTGGGGTGCTGTAGACCGCGGCGCCGTTGCTGTAGACGGTCGTCGTCTCCGGCAGGGCCTGGGACACGTACACGTAGTTGTAGGCGGCCTGGGTCACGGTTCCGGCTGCCGCGTTCTGGAGCAGCTTGCCCCACACCTGCGGGCCGGCGACCCCGTCGGTGCCCAGGCCGTTCTGCGCCTGGAAGGCCATGACCGCCCCGTGGGTGATGACGTTGTCCGTTCCCTGTGTCCAGAGCGACTCGAGCGATGCCGGCATGGCCCACCGCCACGCGAACGCGCCCTGTTGGGGCTGGGCCATTTCCTGTGGGGAGGTGAGGGGCGCGGTGGAGGTGAAGCTGACGGGCAGGTAGCCCTGCTGGGCCAACAACTGCTGCAGGCGCAGGGTCGAACCGGCGGCGATGGAGAAATTGACCGTTGATGCTGCGGCCAGCGTTTTGCCCTTGGTGCTCTGGAGTCCCTGTGGCCCCGACGCGATGGTGACCGTCTCGGTCGTCGAGGGCACGAAGGGGCTCGTGGGCTGGAAGACCAGGGTGGTCGGCGTCATGAGCTGCCAGGTGCCTGCCGCCGGGGGCGAAAGGGTGGGCATCGGCGTATTGGCTGCCAACGGGATGGAGGTAGTCACCGTGATGGTGCTGTCGGAGGCGACAGCGGTGGCCCCGGCCGCCGGCGTGGTGCTGACCACGGTCAGCGGCACTTTGTTGTCCGCCGTGGCCTGGGCTGACGGTGCGGACGAGGCGGTGGGGGAGGCGTTGGCAGTGCTGGTGGTCAACCGGACAACCAGGGTGGACACGCCGGCGACCAGGAGCGCAACCACTAAGACCAGGGCAATTACCAGTGCCGGCTGGCGCCTTTTGGGCCGCCGGTGCCCGTGGGCACGGTGCGGTGGTGGGGTCTTTGCAGGCATCGTGCTCTCCGTCTGCCGGGAATGCTACCAGTTGACCTGGGTATCTGTGCGCGGATGCCTACAATTTCGCTTGCTCCGCCACTCCGTCTCGAACGGAGCGCTCGACGGCATCGAGAAGGGGCCGATCGGTGACCTTCTCGCCGTCCGGGCCCCGGACGTAGAAGGCGTCGACCACTGCTGCGCCGAAGGTATTGACCTTGGCCGAGATCACGTCGAGGCCGCAGTCGAACAGCGCACGGGTGATACGATGAAGCTGACCGACGACGTCCTCCGCCCTGACCTCGATGACGGTCGCCGACGCCGAGGCGGTGTTGTCCACCCAGATCTCGGTGGCCACGTGCTGGGGGGCAACAGGCCGCTTCTCCCTCCGGTAGGCGCGGGTTCGCTCCGCCAGACGATCGGTGAGGGACAAGGTGCCATCCACCGCGGCCACGAGCTCGTCGGTAAGACGGCTGGCTTGCGGCCAACGCCCGCGGGAGGGCTCGACGGTGAACATCTCCACCGCCACGCCGTCCTCGCCGGCCACGTTGGCCGTACGCACATCGAGCCCGTGAAGGGCCAGGATGCCCGTGACTTGGGCGAAGAGTCCGGGACGGTCGGGAGCGACCACCGTCAGCGTCGGATCGTCGATAGTCAGGAGAGGACTGCCGCTGGTCCGGACGGCGCCCATCGTGCGCCGATGCTCCTCGGTGACCCAGGTGGTCGGAGGTGCCGACAGCTCCCCGTCGAGGAGGCGCTTGGTCCGGGCGACCAAATCGGACACCAACCCTGCTTTCCACGAGCCCCAGGCGGACGGTCCGGTGGCCAGGCTGTCTGCTTCGACCAGCGCGCCCAGCAGGTCGAGGGTCATACTGTCGCCGACCTCTTTGGCCACCCGTTCGGTCGTGGCCGGGTCGTCGAGGTCACGTCGGGTGGCCATCTCGGGCAGGAGGAGATGGAGGCGGACCAGGGATACCAGGATGTCGACATCGGCGGCCGAGAAGCCCATTCTGGCGGCTATCTCGGGTACCACCTCGATGCCCACTTGGGTGTGGTCACCGGGGAACCCCTTGCCGATGTCGTGGAGAAGTGTGCCGATGAGCAGGAGGTCGGGTCGCTCCACCCGGTGGGCCAGGGTGGCGGCGTTGGCCGTGGCCTCGAGCAGATGCCTGTCGACGGTGAACCGGTGGTAGGCGTTGCGCTGGGGCTTGTTGCGTACCGCCAGCCACTCGGGCAGAAACCGGGCGAAGAGCTCTCGCTGGTCGAGGGCTTCGAGTGCGGCGATGGCCGGGCGCCCGGTGGCGAGCACGCGGACCAGCGTCTCCCTGAGGTCGTCGGGCCAGGGGCTGGGGGGAGCGGGCGCCTGGCGACCGAGAACGTTCAATGCCTCCCGCGCGATGGGCAGGTTGCGCTCGGCGGCTACGGCCGCCACGTGGACCGGGAGAGCGGGGTCGCCGAGATCGGCATCGGGCAGGAGGACTATCTCGCCGTCAAGAAGTCCGACACCTGGGTCGTGGGTCGGCGTCGGCGTGGTCTCGGTGCCCTCACTGCGGGATCCGCGTTGGCGTCGACCGCGCCCGTACGTCGTGTACTTGGCCCACTGACGCTGCCGTCGCCATGCGTCATCGCTTTCCCAGGCGATGGTCCGTCCGGCCTCGGCCACCGTCAGCATCAAGGTGTCGGCGTCGGTCTCACCGAGGGCTTCGGCCACCTGGTCCTGCTCTTGCAACAGGAGCCTGTTTATCTCCCGGGCCGAACGCCGCTGCAGCTCCACCCGCACCCTGGTCAGTGCGGACTGCGCCGTAGCCACGGCACCGAGGTCGACGTGATTGGCCAATTCAGGAACGGCAAGGACCAGGGCCCGGAGGGCGGCGGCGTCCCGAAGTCCGCCGTGCGCCTCTTTGAGGTCCGGCTCGAGCAGGAAGGCGACGTCGCCGTGGGCGGCGTGACGTTCCTGGACCCGCTCCGACAGCTCGTCAAGCCAGGCGGGCTTCTGCTGCGCCCAGCGTTCCTGGGCAGTAGTGATCATGGGATCGGCTAGGTGGTGGTCGCCGCAGACGACCCGGGCGTCGAGCAGGCCGAGGGCAACCCGAAGATCGGCAGAAGCGACTTTGAGGACCTCATTGGGCTTGCGCACGCTGTGGTCGAGATGGATTCCCTCGTCCCACACCGGGTACCAGATCCGGTTGGCGATACCCGACACGTTCTTTCGGCCTCGATGGACCAGGACCACGTCCAGGTCGCTGAACGGGCACAGTTCCCCCCGGCCATAGCCGCCCACGGCAACCAGGGCCAGACCCTTTTCGTTTCCGCCGGCGGCCGTGGCAAAGAGGTCGGAGAGCCATTCGTCTGCAGCAGAGCTGTAGGCCCGGCAAAAGGCATCGCCTTGCAAGTCGGCTCGCTCAATAAGCGCCTGACGTCGTTCCCGCAGGGACATCAACGGACGGTACCACCGAGAGGGTGCGTCCGAGACGCCTTGAGGGCGCCACGTGCCTTGGTGGGGGGTGGGATAGCGTTGCCTGCCGTGAGCGATGAACGGTCAGGCCTCAAGACCTTCGACCTCGTGTTGTTGATCGGCGGCGGGGTGATAGCAGCGCTGGTCGCCTTCGCGCTGCTCCACTTTGTTGCCGGGATCATCTGGTTTGCCATCAAGTTCATCTTCGTGGTTGCGGTCATCGGCATCATCGCCTGGTGGCTCGTAGGTCGCCGCAAGTAGCTCGGCGATCCCGGTTCGGGGGCTCCGTGGCCGACTGCCTTCGACTGACCAGTGGCTTCAGGCGTCGTTCGGAGCACGGTAGGGTTCCCGGACATCCAGGCGGCGTGGCCGAGTGGTTTAGGCAGGGGCCTGCAAAGCCCCGTACGGCGGTTCGATTCCGCCCGCCGCCTCCAGGGAAAATGCAGGTCAGGCCGAAATCGGTTTGACCGCCGGCGGTTTGACGGTGATCTGGTTGACGATGGCGAGCGATCACCCAGGTCTGCGAGCTGACGTAGTTCTGCTGGACGAGGGCCGCGGAGGGCTGTGCGGCGCAAGCACAGACGTGCTGTTCTCATTGATCCTTTGTAAAGCGTTCAGTGTTCGGTTACTCTGCGTACAAGCTCCAACTCATACAGCACTTCCTGCAGCCATATTCATCTGAACTCATCCATATCCTCAGAGCATGGGGAGCGCTCCGCTAAGCAATCCGGGCCTTCCGCACGGAA
>DASXMT010000193.1:0-3643 GCA_036495505.1 Acidimicrobiales bacterium
AGTACGAGGCGTGGGCAGGTGCCGACCTGATGATCGCGGGACTCGAGATGGCGGGCCCGAACCCGGCACATGCAGCCGTCATCAAGGAACTGCGCAGCCTGAAGTCCTACGACGCCAACGGCCTCCTGCCCGACCCGATCGACTACTCGACCATTTTCGGTCACGACCTGCCGAAGTCGTGCGTGTGGATCCTGCGGGCCGAGAAGTCCGGCTTCAATCCCTCGCCACAGCCCTTCTGCGGGACCGACATCCCCGGAACGTCGACCGCCGACGCGTCGTAAGCGACCAATGGAAAAGGACCAGAACGACATGCTCGGATCTGACGGCACAGTTGAGAGCCTTGGGACCATCTTCGTAGACCCGGCCGCCTACGCCGATCCAGTTTCGTGGCACAAAAAAGCTGCCCGCATAAGAGCAGAAGCACCGATCCTGAAGGTCGACGTCGAGGGATTCCCAACGTTTTGGGCCGTCACCACCCATGCCGACCTGCTCGAGATCGAGCGGAACCCTGAGATCTTCACGAACTCGCCGGCCCAGGTCCTGACGCGTCAATCAGCATCCTTCGAAAGTGAGAATCCAGCGGTCAAGACCCTGATACAAATGGATGGGGAGGAGCACCACGCACACCGTGCCGTGGTCAACGACTGGTTCAGGCCCGGCGGCATCAAGAAGTTGGCGGCCCGGATCGACCAACTGGCCTGCGATTCTGTCGATCACATGTCGAGCCTGGGGGGACGGTGTGACTTCATGAAGGACGTGGCCGTTCATTACCCGCTCAAGGTGATCATGGCCATCCTCGGTTTGCCCGAAGGCGATTATCCCAGGATGCTCGAGCTCACCCAGGAGCTCTTTGGTGCTGAAGATCCGGATATAGCCCGAGTGGGGGAGGACCAGTCAATCCTGGAAGTGGTGGCTGACTTCCTGCACTACTTCTCCGATCTCAATTCCGATCGCCGGGCAAATCCAAAGGACGATTTGGCATCAGTGATCGCCGGAGCTCGCATCGACGGCAAGCCGTTGCCGGACATGGACACGTTCGGCTATTACCTGATCATCGCGACGGCTGGTCACGACACCACGTCGAACGTCATAGGCGGCGCGCTGTTGGCATTGCTCGACTTTCCCGACCAGCTCGAACTGCTTCGGGCCGAGCCGGAGTTGACCCCCCAAGCAGCCGAGGAGTTCATCCGCTACGTCGCTCCCGTGAAGCACTTCTTACGGACGTGCACTCGACGCTTCACCGTTCGCGAGGTGACCTTCGAGCCCGGTGACCTCATCTTGCTTTCTTTTGCATCGGCAACACGTGACGAGAGCGTGTTCAATGATGCTAACCGTCTGGACGTCCGAAGGGTGAGTGAAAGCAATCATCTCGGATTCGGGTTCGGACGGCATTTCTGCCTCGGCGCTCATCTGGCCCGGTTGGAGATCCGCTCCTTCTACCGCGAACTACTGGGACGGTTGGAGCACATCGAGTTGGCGGGTGACCCGTCCTGGGTCAGAGCCAATTTTGTCCAAGGCCCGAAATCGATTCCAGTCGCCTACAGTCTCACTGAGGTGGCGCCGAGCTGAATCGTCGTCGGGAGATTTGGTGGGTAGGGCGTGGTCGATCCTGGCTCCTAGCAATGCAGCTCTCTGAGGGTCGCTCGGCACAGGTTGGGGAGGTGGAGAATCCCCTTGGGATTTCGACCTTTGACCCTCTGGGAATTGAACCGCGGTATTGTGCGATGCACCTGATGTGGTGCACGTGGTACGGAAATCCGCGGAGCGCGCTCCACAAAAAAAGCTGACGGGTGTCATCCGAGGATCGATGCTCGATCGTCCGCAACATGAGCCCACTAAGTATTGGCTGTGAGCAAGTCAAATGGCCGGATCGATGTTCTGGGCGAAGCAGGGACGCAGGCGGGAGACCCCGAACGCTATCGTGGTCGCGGGGGTCAGCCTAGTGCCCGAGGGTCGCCGGATCTTCCGCGACTTGACTGTCTCGAGAACCTGCGCCTGGCCGCCTTTACCCGTCGCCACACGGCTCGCCGGGAGATTCCGGTCGACATCGAGCAGGTCTATGCGCTGTTCCCCGTACTGTCCCGCTGATAGCTGGAAGACGGCGGGGGCCCTGAGCGGTGGCCAACAGCAGATGGTGGCCATCGGCCAGGCCCTCATGAGCCGACCCACGTACCTGTTGCTCGACGCGCCCGCCTCCGGTGTCGCCCCCTTCCTGGTCGACGAGATCTATGACACCATCGAGCGCCTGGTCCACGACGGCCTCGGGGTGGTGCTGGTGGACCAGGGCGTCGGCGGGTCATCGAGCGTTTGGGTCGGTATTACGTCATGGACAACTGCTCGATGGTGCTCAGGGGTGAGTCCGCCGGGCCGGCCATCGACCAGATCAACCCGATCCTTTTGGGAACGGGGTCCCTGGGACAGGTGCCGGCTTCGTCGACACCGCCCGGTTTGGGCTGAGAGGATCACAGAGGAAAACGCGCACAGTCATCCCGGCGATGGAAAATCGGATCCCAGTTACCACATGGGCATGGCTCGACGGTTGGCCGTCCCGGCAGGGGCAGTTCGTCGGCCGTGCATGCAGTTCACGCAAACCCACACGCCACGTTGAACGGGATCGCTACCCAGTCACCGACTTAAGCCGCTGGGCAGCGTCGCCCACCTACTCGACCACGCCAAGGTTCTCGTGGCCGAATGTCCGCCCGGTCTCGAAGTCGTCTGCCCCTCGTACATGTGCAGGTCCGACCCGCAGATGTTCGTGCTCGTGATCGGCACCCAGCACGTCCGTCGGCTCCTCAATGCGGGTGTCGTCGATCTCGTTCACCGCGACGTCGTGGGCCCGTTGTAGACGATGGCCTTTATGACGAGGCACCCCCCGCTGCCGTGCCGATACGGTCGCCGTGGCGGCCCTTGGCAAACTCCTCGACGATCTTGGCGCAGAAGGCGGGCAGGTCGTCGGGGCTGCGGCTTGAGACCAAGCCCTCGTCGGTGACGACCTCCTGGTCAAGTACCTCGGCGCCGGCGTTGCGGAGATCGGTGCGCACGCTAGGGAACGACGTGATCTGCCTGCCGGCCACCACGCCGGCTGTGACCAGCGTCCACGGCCCGTGGCAGATCGTCCCGATCGGCTTTCCGCAATTGAAGAAGTCTCGCACGAAGCCGACCGCGTCCTCGTTCATGCGCAGTTTGTCGGGGTTGACGGTCCCGCCCGGCAGTAGCAATGCGTCGTAATCGTCCACCGACGCGTCGGCGACGAGCCTCTCTACTTGGAAGGTTCCGGCCTCCTCAAGGTCGTGGTTACGCGCCGCGATCTCGCCGTCGTGGATCGACACCAGCTCGGTCTGGGCGCCCGCGTCGGCGAGCGCCTGACGCGGCTGCTCCAACTCGACTCGCTCGACGCCATCCGTAGCGAGTATGACCACGCGCTTGCCGTTGAGCTCGCCGGCCATGGTGGCTCCTTCCCCTTGGGGTCCACAGACTGCTACCCGGTGATCGCCGCCAGGAAACCTCAGACCTTGGAGACCCGCCCTCCAGCAGGCCGGCGGCCACGGTGGCGTTCCCCTTGGAACCCTCGACCACGCCCAAAAGGGTGCGGTGCAACGCGACGCACGCTGGTGTGGTGCAGGTGTAAGGGAATCCGCGGAGC
>DASXMT010000194.1:0-21133 GCA_036495505.1 Acidimicrobiales bacterium
ACGCCCGCAGCGAGAACTACTCCTTCGTGGGCCCGGTCACCGTCACGGTCTACGAGGACCGTCGCTTGCGCCGGGGTCGGTTCAACGTCGTCTCCGATTTCAAAGAGGGGCCATCAGGGCTGACCGCGGCATCGCTGGTCCTGACCGAAGGGGGCCGCATCCTCATCGGAGCCGAGACGATCACTCTGGGGCGTCTCCCGGAGAGCACCGTGGTCATCTCGGATCCGAACGCCAGTCGTCGACACGCCGAGATCCGGCGCGTGGGCAATGACGTGGTGCTGGTGGATCTCAACTCCACCAACGGGACCCGGGTGAACGGGACGCCGATCCGTGAGCGCAAGCTCATGGACGGCGACGAGATCAGGATCGGGACGACCTCAGTCCGGTTCGAGACCTCGTAATGGGCACCGCCTGATCCCACATGCGCATCTTTCTTGTTTCGGTACCGAACCCGGTGAACAACACCCCGGTTCTGCGCGCCCTCGAGTACGTCGTCATCATCCTGCTCTGGCTGTTCTTCATGTGGGTGGTGCGTGCCGTGTGGGTGGAGGTCAGGCCTCTCCAGCGACGACGGCGGCGGCGCGACGAAAAACGGGCGGCCGCCGGCGACACCGAGAGGCCACGACGGGGCAAGCGCCTCCGCCTCCACGTGGTTCGTCCCGAGGACCGCGTGGGGCGTGCCTACGACCTTGACGACGAGGTGACAGTAGGGCGCGCTGCTGGTTGTGGAGTATCGGTCGACTACGACACCTTTGCCTCGAACCTCCACGCCCGGCTATTCCGGCAAAACGGCAACCTGTGGGTCGAGGACCTCGGGTCCACCAACGGGACCTGGGTCAACACCCGGCGCATCGGCGAGCGGACCCAACTGGACAAGGGTGACCTGCTCCAGGTCGGTGGCACCGTGTTCGAGATCGGGAAGTGACGTGACCGTTCTCCGATCAGGAACGGCCACCGATACCGGTCTGGTCCGCTCCTCCAACCAGGACCTCGGCATCGCCACCTCCAGTCTCTTCGCCGTGGCCGACGGCATTGGCGGCCATGCGGGCGGCGAAGTGGCCTCCGAGGTGGCCATCGAGGCGCTGCAGCAAGCCTTCGGGCAACACCCGTCCGGCCCGGGCCTGGCCGAGGCGGTCTCGTCGGCCAACACGGCGGTCTGGGTGGCCAGTCAAGAGAGAGCCGACCTGCGGGGAATGGGGACCACGCTCACCGCCGTCGCCCTCGTCAACGAAGGAGGACGAGACGTCCTGGCCCTGGTGAACGTGGGTGACTCCCGGTCGTACCGATTCCACGACGGCGAGCTGACCCAGATCACCACCGATCACAGCTTGGCCGAGGAGATGGTCCGCAACGGCGAGATCACGCCGGCCGAAGCGATGGTCCATCCTCACCGCCACATTCTGACCCGGGCGCTGGGTGTCTCTCCCGACGTCAGTGCCGACTTGTGGCGCATCCGGCCGGAACAAGGTGATCGGTACCTGCTCTGCAGCGACGGCCTGACCAACGAGCTGAGCGACGACGAGATCACCCGGATCCTGTCTTCGATCCACAGCCCCCAAGACGCGGTGGATGCGCTGGTACAGGCGGCTCGTGACCACGGGGGGAGCGACAACATCACCGCCGTCCTGGTCGACGTGATCATCGGGGACTCCGACGACGGTTCGACCCCGGCGGTGATGCCGGTCGAGCCCGGTGCCTTTGCTGACGACCCCAGCCCGTCAGTCGCTGGTGATGGCGCCTCGCCGAGCACGGCCACGGGTGATGCGGCGGTCCCCGCCGCGGGCGGGGCGTTTGTCGAGTCCGATACGTTGAAGGGCCGGGAGCGCCGGCGAGCCCGCCGGCGGGAGCGGCGGCGAAAGGGAGCCCGTCGGCTGCTCACGTTCCGGGCGCTACTCGTGGTGGTGATCCTGGCCGCGGTGATCTACGGCGCCTTCTACGCGGTGCGCTGGTACAACAACAACTCGTTTTTCGTGAAGACCCACAACAACGAACTCGTCATCTATCAGGGACGCATCGGCGGGTTCCTGTGGTACCACCCGGTCGTCGTCGATCGAACCGGGGTTCGTCCCAGCAACGTTCCCGCTCCCTATCTGCCGTCGATCACGGCCGGTGTCCAGGAGTCCTCGCTGGCCGATGCCCGTACCTATGTCAAGAACCTGAAGGCGGCGCAGAAGAGCACGCAGACCACGACCCCACCACCCGTCCCGACAACAACGACGACGACCACCACGACCACGGTGCCCGCGCCGGCGGCCCCGACCACAGCGGCGGGAGGCATCTGATGGAAAAGCGGATCCGCCGGCTGGGCATCTTCATGGTGCTCTGCTTTGTCGCCCTGTTCATCCAGCTCAACAACATCCAGGTCGTGAAGGCTCACTCCCTGGCCACCAGCCCGCAGAACCCGTCGGTGATCCAGGCGGAGCGGAGCCAACCCAGAGGGGAGATCCTGGCTGCGGACGGCACCGTGCTGGCCCAGTCCGTCCTGGCCCCGGCCGGGGACTACTACAAGTACCAGCGGGTGTACCCGGCCGCCACGGCCGGGCTCTTTGCCAACATCGTGGGCTGGGACTCCATCAACTACGGCAAGTTGGGGGTCGAGGCCTCGTACAACCAGTACCTGATCGCCCACAACCGCACCCCCAAGACGATCCGGGACCTGCTCACCAACTCCACGGTGACCGACAACGTCACCCTCACCATCCAGCCCAAGCTGCAGGCGGCCATGGCCACCGCGCTGAACAACATCCCCCAGACCGGCGTCTCCTCCCCCGTCTCGGCCGTGGCCCTCGATCCCACCACCGGGGCCATCCTGGCCATGTACTCCACGCCGACCTACGACCCGAACCCGCTGGTCTCCGAGGACATCAAGGGGGAGACGGCGGCGTACCAGGCCGACATCCACGCCCCAGGGAACCCCATCCTGGCCAAGGCCTATGCCGATACCAACGCGCCCGGGTCCACGTTCAAGGTGGTCACGTCGTCCGCCGTGTACGACCATCAACCGGCGTTGGCCGACGTCAACTACCCCCCGGCCGGGTGCATCCCCTTGCCCCAATCGAACCTACCGCTGTGCAACTACGGTCACGGGTCCGAGGTCTGTGGTGGCACCATCCAGGACAGCCTGCCCCAATCGTGCGACACGGCCTTCGCCCAGCTGGGCATGAGCCTGGGGGCAGAGTCGCTGAACTCCGAGGCCCAGGCGTTCGGTTTCAATCAGGTGCCCCCGCTCGACCTGCCCGGAGTGGTGAAGTCGAACTTCCCCTCGGTGGCCGACCTGGCCAACAACGCCCCGTCACAGGCGTACTCTGCCTTCGGTCAGCAGAACGTCACCGCCTCGGCGCTGCAGATGGCCCTGGTGGCGGCGGGGATCGCCAACGGCGGGGTCATCGAGACCCCGCACGTGATGGCCCAGATCCGTGACTCCCAGGGCAACCTGGTCACCTCGTACGCACCCAAGCCCTGGCTCAAGGCCACCTCGACCACGACGGCCCAACAGGTCACCTCGCTTATGCAGGGAGTGGTGACCAAGGGGACCGCCGTCGGCGTGTTCCCGGCCGACGAGAACGTGGCGGCCAAGACGGGAACGGCCGAGGTCGGTACCCAGGCCCAGTACACGTCGGACTGGATGATCGCCTTCGTCCCGGGCTCCCACGTGGTCGTGGCCCTGGTGGCCCCGTTCCAGGCGTCATCGGCTACCGGTGCGGTCATTTCCGGCCCCCCCACCTGCGCCATCCTTCAGGCCGCGCTCAACTCAACCGAAGCGTGCCCGGGCGCATGACGTCCCCGGCGACTACGACCGCGAATACGATCGCCGTCTCTGAGAGAGGCCTCATGAGAACCCCTGTATCGGACAACCACGGACGTAGGCTCTAGACCCACATGGACGAGATCCCCGAGAACCCCGCACCACGAGTATTCAGCGGCCGCTACGAGCTCAACCACCTCATCGCCCGAGGCGGCATGGCTGAGGTGTACCGGGCCCGCGATCGGCTGCTCGACCGACCGGTAGCGCTGAAGGTGCTCTTCCCCGAGCTCTCGGTGGACCGGTCGTTCGTCGAGCGCTTTCGACGGGAAGCACAAGCTGCCGCCAACCTGTCCCACCCCAACATCGTCCCCGTGTTCGACTGGGGCGAGGACAGCGGCACGTACTTCATCGTCATGGAGTTCGTGGACGGCAAGCCCCTCTCCTCCATCCTGAAGACAGCGGGTCCGCTGGCCGCCGATCGGACGGCGGAGATCGCTGCTCCGGTAGCGGGCGCCCTGGGATACGCCCACAAGCACGGCGTGGTCCACCGCGACGTGAAGCCGGGCAACGTGCTGATCACCGATGACGGTCAGGTCAAGGTGACCGACTTCGGGATCGCCCGGGCCGTGAACACCGAGGAGAGCCTGACCCAGACCGGAGCGGTCATGGGTACGGCCACCTACTTCTCCCCCGAACAGGCCGAGGGGATGGGCGTTGACGCCCGTACCGACATCTACTCGCTCGGCGTCGTGCTCTTCGAGATGGTGACCGGTCGACCACCGTTCCTCGGCGACACACCGGTGGCGGTGGCTTCCAAGCACGTCCGCGACCATCCACCGGCCCCGCGGGAGCTCATGCCGTCGATCCCGCCCACCTTCGAGGCGATCATCCTCAAGGCCATGGACAAGAACCCCGACTACCGGTACGCCACGTCGGAGGACCTCCGGGCCGATCTGCTGCGGTTCAACGAGGGCCGCGACGTCCTGGCTGCTCACGAGGACCATACCCAGTCGGTCGCAGCCCTGGGTGCGACCGGGGTCATGGGGGGCATGGCTGCCACCGGAGTCGTCGGCGCGGTGGGGGAGACGCAGTCGGTACCGGCTCAAACCGGCGAGTACCGCGAAGAGGAACCCCGGCGCAACCGAACAAAGACGTACGCCATCATCCTGGCCATCCTGTTGATCTTGTTGATCGTGGTGGGTCTGTTGCTGGCTCGGTCCCTCGGGTACCTGGGCGGCGGGAGCTCGTCATTCTCCATGCCCTTGGTGGTGGGCCAGCCGGCCAGCACGGCCACGTCGACACTGCGGAACGAGGGGCTGGCCGTCCAGATCAAGGACCAGGCGGAAACGACCGGCGCCAACAACGTGGTGCTTGCCCAAGCGCCCAAGCGGGACACGCTGGTGAAAAAGGGCGACACGGTCACGCTGACGGTGTCCAAGGTGACAGCCATCCCGACGGAGGTGGTGCCCTCGCTTGCCGGGCAGACTCAGGCCCAGGCTCAGACCACGCTGTCCCAGAGCCACTTGAAACTGGGCACGGTGACCTCGACGTTCTCGTCGTCGTTCAACGCCGGCCAGGTCATCTCGTCCGACCCGGCTACTGGCGCGACGGTGAACAAGAATTCCGCTGTGAACATCGTGGTGTCGAACGGGCCACCACCGGCCACCACCACCACGGCGCCCCCGGAAACCACGGTTCCGCCCACCACCGTTCCGCCCACCACCGTGCCGCCCACCACCGTGCCACCCACCACGGTGCCACCCACCACCGTGCCACCCACCACCGTGCCACCCACCACAACACCGACAACTACCCCGGACACGACGCCCACCACGTAGTCGGCAGCGGCGTACCCCCGGCCGTCGGTCAGCCGGAGAGACCGGTCGAGGCCAGAAAGTTGGAAAGCAGGGTCGGTCCGGACGGGGTGAGCACCGACTCAGGGTGGAACTGCACGCCTTCCACCGGGAGGTCCCGGTGGCGGAAGCCCATGATGGCTCCATCGTCGGTGGTGGCCGTCACCTCGAGCACGGCAGGCAGCGTGGCCGGCGCCACCACCAATGAGTGATACCGGGTGGCGATGAAGGGCTCGGGGAGCCCGGCAAAGACGCCCACTCCGGTGTGATGGATGGCCGATGTCTTTCCGTGCATGAGCGTGGGGGCAGCCACCACCTGTCCGCCGTAGGCCTGCCCGATCGCCTGGTGCCCGAGGCATACACCCAGGATGGGGTATTCGGCACCCAGCAGCTCGATGACCTCCAGGCTGATCCCGGCATCGTCGGGTCGTCCCGGTCCCGGTGAGATGAGGATGGCGTCGGGTGAGGCGGCCCGGATCCCGTCCAGGTCGATGGCGTCGTTCCGGTGGACCACCGGCTCGGCTCCCAGTTCACCCAGCTCTTGGACCAGGTTGTAGACGAACGAGTCGTAATTGTCGATGACCAGCACCCGGAGCCCCATGGACCCCTGAGCGTACTGGCCGCCGCCGGCATCGCCGGCCGCCCACTGGCTATTCTTCCGGGATGGCAACCAAGGCCAAGTCCGGCCCCGGCAGGGCGCAGAAGAAGGGCCGCTCGGCCGAGGGTCGGACAACGTCACACCCCGGCCAGAATCAGCGATACACACCCCCGGTCGCCAAGAGCGTCAAGAAGAGCCCCAAGTGGATGGGGATCCTCATCCTCGGCCTCTTTGTCCTCGGCGTGCTGATCGTGATCCTCAACTACGCCAACGTGCTGCCCGGCGGGGTCAATAACTGGTGGCTGGTGGCGGCGATCGGTTCGATCTTCGCCGGCCTGATGGCCGCCACCCGCTACCACTGAAGTCGGCCCGGACGCGACGAACCGGCCCCGAAGGGCCGGCCCGTTCGTTCCAGAGCGCTCTGCTTGCCTGCGGTGACTAGCCCAGTCGCTCGATGATGGTGGCGTTGGCCATACCGCCGCCCTCGCACATGGTCTGCAGCCCGTAGCGGCCGCCGGTGCGCTCCAGCTCGTTGAGCAGCGTCGCGGCCAACTTGGCCCCCGATGCACCGAGCGGATGGCCGAGGGCGATCGCACCACCGTTCACGTTGACCCTGTCCAGGTCGGCGCCGAGCTCCTTTTGCCAGGCCAGCACGACCGAGGCGAAGGCCTCGTTGATCTCCACCAGATCGATGTCGTCGAGGGTCAGCTTGGCCCGCTCCAGCACCAACTTGGTGGCGGGGATCGGACCGGTCAGCATGGTGATGGGATCAGAACCCACCACAGCGAAGGTGTGGAACCGGGCTCGGGGGGTCAGTCCCAGCGCAGCGGCCTTCTCCTCGCTCATGATGAGCACGGCGGAGGCCCCGTCGGTGATCTGCGAGGAGTTGCCTGCGGTGATCCTGCCGTTCTCGGAGCGGAAGGCGGGCTTGAGGTTGCCCAGTACCTCGACCGAAGAGTCGGGGCGGATGCCCTCGTCCGTCCGTATCAGCTCTTTGGTGTCCTGACGCTCGTCGTCCTTGACGGCCACCGGGATGATCTCGTTGTCGTACCGGCCCTCTGCCGTCGCCTGGGCGGCCAGCTTGTGGGATCGCACCGAATAGGTGTCGAGCTCGTCGCGGGACAGGTCCCATTGCTCGGCGATCAGCTCGGCGCCCTCACCCTGGCTGACCAGCCCGCCTCGCTCGGCGTAGCGCTGCATCATGCGGGGCCCGAACGGGTACCCGAGGTCGCGCACCACTGACGATCCCATCGGGGTCCGGGTCATCACCTCGACGCCACCGGCGATCACGATGTCGTACGCTCCGGCGATGACGCCCTGGGCTCCGAAATGAAGCGCCTGCTGGGACGACCCACATTGGCGGTCGATGGTCGTGGCCGGCACGGACTCTGGGAATCCTGCGGCCAACACGGCGTTGCGGCCTACGTTCAGCGACTGCTCGCCCACCTGCATGACACAGCCCATGATGACGTCATCCACCAACGCGGGGTCGAGGTTGTTCCTCTCGACCAGGGCCTTCAGTGGTTCCGACGCCAGATCGGCGGCATGCCAGTTGCGGAGCTTTCCGTTGCGCTTCCCTCCGGCGGTACGAACCGCGTCGACGATAACGGCACTGGTCATGGTGGCCTCCTCATGCAGCCGGCGCACCCTGCGCACCCCGGCCGTCTCACTGTCGTGGATGGTGTATCTGGGTGTCAAGGCAAAAACTTGACTACCTGGTCAAGAGCTTAGCGCCGAGCGCCGAGGAGGCGTTCTGCCGGTGCGAATCCCCATCGATCCGAAGGACCATGACACCTCCCCGCTAGGGTGCCTTCTCGTGAGCGGACGCATCAAAGACATGGATCGTTGGCTGGGCGACGGTGGGATGGAACTCATCGGTGCGGTGGGGGGGTCGTTCGACGCCTACGGCGTCGATGGCGAGGACCTCGGATGGGTCGAGGGCGCCTTCGCACCGGCTCCTCTGGCCGGCAACCCGCGCGGCGTCGTGCAGGCCGGTGTCCATGCGCTGCTGTTGGATGCGGCTATGAACTTCGCCATCAATGCCTCGCTGGCCGGACGAGATCGCACCAAGGCAACGTTGGAGCTGAAGACCGAGACCATGCGGCCGGCCATTGTCGGGACGACGTACCGCCTGCGAGGCGAAGTGGTCCGGCTCGCTCGCCAGGTGGCGTACGCAGAAGGAACGGTTCGCGACGGCGACGACCAGATGATCAGTCGAGCCACGGGAACCTTCCTCTTGCATCGGGACGAATCGGCGAGAGGCAGCACCCCGGGCTGAAGCCTCTGGGGCTCGCGGTGTTCGGCCCACCCGATGCCGCCAGAACACGAGGGCCGGTTGACCGCCGGCGCCGTTCGAGAACCGAGGTCCGGCCATGGGTCGAGCCCACCGTCTTTCCGATATGACCACTTCGACTCTCCCGGTCGACAGCCCGCTCGCCGGGGCCACCTCATCGGACTTCGGCGTGTGCCTGTTCTGCAACGGTCCGACCCAGCCCGGTTACCGTCGCTGTTTCTGCTGCGCCACCGTGGCCGCGCGCCTTGGGATGCCGCTGGTGCCCGTGGTGTCGGTGACCACCTATCGACTGGGTGATGAGATGCACCGGACGCTGCGCCGGTACAAGGATGCCCCCTCGGCCACCACCAGGCGTCGCGCTGTCGCCCGGTGCGCCGGATTGCTGTCCGAGTTCGTGGACGGTCACCGACAGGGCATCGAGGCCCTCGCCGGAGGGCCGTGGGACACCGTGGTGACGGTACCGTCGTCGACCACACCGGGCCGCTTTCCCGTGGATGCCGTGGTCTCAGCGGTCGGCTCCCTGGCCGCTGATCACCGTCGCCTGCTGGTCAAGGGCACGGGTCGCCTGGACCACATGCAGGCATCACGGTCGGGCTTCGCCGTCGATCCCGGGGTCGATCCGACCACGCTGCGCCGGCACCGGGCCCTGGTGGTCGACGACAGCTACACCACGGGGGCGAGAGCCCAGAGCGCGGCGACCGCACTGCGCCTGGTCGGTATGGGGGTAGGGGTCATCCTGTCCCTCGGCCGGGTGGTCGCCCCTCGGTCGTGTCCCTGGCATGCGGCCTTTTGGGACGCCTACGTCGAAGGTCCGGCCTCGGTCCACAAGGTGGGCTGTACCGCGCCGGAATGGGAGAGGGAGTGATAGCCGGGGAGGTCGGCCATGGGGGTGTCGAGGTACACCTTTGCCTCGGGCGGTTGGGCGAAGCGACCGTGGCTCCACCGGATCTCGACGTGACCGGCCAGGGTGCCGGTGGTCACCGTGCGACGGCGACGGAACGTGCAGCTCCAGTCCACCCGGGGCTGGCCCGCCTCCCCCGCCTCGACGATGAAGTCGAGGAGTTCGAACTCGTCCCGCCAGTCCCAGGGGGAGGCGATCCGGTATTGCACCGGTTCAGCGGTGCGGCGATCGATGCCGAGCACGAAGTACGGCGCACTGCCGATGCGCAGGAGCCGCCACAGCATCAGCTCAGGACTGGTGCCGGCGCCGTCGAGCGCCTCGCACCATTCTTGGGCCGAGGCAACGCTCACTCTCCGGCACAGCGCGGCGTAGGCCTCGCGGCTGCTCTCGTCGGGATAGTTGCGGTCCCTGAGTGCCCGCCGGAGACGGTCGTGCTCATCCCGGGTGCAGAGATCGGCTGTCGGGGGCAGGTCGGTCAGGCCGGTGGCGTCGAGGCAGGCCCGGTACAGAGCCTGGTACTCGTCGGGGGCCCGGGCCGCGTACCAATCGCTCCGGTCCCACCCGCCGCTGGTGGCCAGCAGCCCGTGAAAGAGCCGGGCCGGCGATGTGTTGGCGAGGATGTCCGAGTCGTACTTGCAGCTGATCAGGTAGACGTGGTCGATGCGCAGGTCGATGGGGGCCACCTCGTCGCCGGGGGGTCGTCGCCCCCCGGTCCACTCGATGATGCGGGGCGCCCTCCCGCAGAGCCCGTCATCGGCGTGAGCCAGGGCGCGTCCGTTGGCGAAGGCCAGGTCGAATTGGTGGGCCAGGTGCCCGGATCCGTGGATCCCGTCCAGGCGTTCCCAGGTTGCCGTGTCGATCCGGAGCGCGCCCGGACGGCTGTTCAGCGAGGTGGCCAGATCAGAGGTGGGAAGGGTTCCAAGCGCTGTGGCCAGCTCGGTGACCAGGGTGCGGTCATCGGGCATCGTCGGGGCTCACTGCCACTGTCGACCATCACGGGCGTACTCCCGGAGGCGGACCACGCCCTCTTCGTCCAGCAGCTCGATGACGTCGTGGACGGGACCGGTGTGATCGTCGGGCCGGACCGCCCGAAGCACGCGACCCCCGGCACTCCGGGTCGGGGGGACATCGGTGGACAGAAGGACCAGGGGACCGAGATCGTCGCGGTCGGGATCCCGCCGGTGCGCTTCGTGGAGGACACTGGCTCTACCCAGCGCCTTCCACAACACGTCCATGCGCTTCAGGCCGGGCCGGGTGCTGGAGAAGGCGCCCGAGACGTCGAACAGCCAGACCGCGCCGTCGGCATCGATGGCCCGGAAGCTCACTTGAACGCCGAGATCACCGAAGGTGACGTCCGGAGTGATGGCGCTGAAGCCGGCGGCGTCGAGGGCCTGGCGGGCGATCTCCTTGGCTTTCTCACCGCGGCGCACGGCGCGCCCCTGGAGGTCGTCCCCCTCGTCGGTGCTGACCACTGGTCGGACTGGGGGGACGGTGATCCGGAGACCGTGACCCCGGCCCCGCTCTTCTTCGAGCTGGCGCCGTGCGGCGGCGATCCGCTCATCGGCTCGGGCCACGTAAGCGGGGTCGGTGTCGAAGCCGGCATAGTGACGCTCGGTGCGCACGGCGGCCACGGCTGTCGATCCGGACCCCATGAAGGGATCCAACACCAGATCGCCCCGATAGGTATACAGCTCGATGAGCCGGCGGGGCAGCTCGACGGGAAAGGGGGCGGGATGCCCCACCCGGGTAGCCGACTCGGCCGGGATGTCCCACAGGTCGGTGGTGGCATCGACGAAGTCGTCCATGGCCATCGAGCCCTCGTTCGGGAGCGAGAGGCCCAGACGGTCCTCGGGTGAGAGGGCCCGGTCGAACCGGCCCTTGGAGGCCACGATGATCCGCTCCGTGATGTCGCGGAGCACGGGATTTCCCGGGCGTTGGTACGTACCCCAAGCACACGATCCTCCGGCGGCGTGGCTCTTCTGCCAGATGATCTCGCCCCGCAGCAGGTAGCCCAGGCTCTCGACGATGTCGATGACGTCTCGGGACAACGAACGGTACGGTCTCCGGCCCAGGTTGGCCACGTTCACGGCGATGCGGCCTCCCGGCTCCAACTTGGCCAGGCACTGCTCGAAGACACCGTGCAGCATCTGGAGGTAGGCGTTGTAGTCGGCGGGTATGTGCCCCTCGCCCAAAGCCGCCTCGTACTCCTTGCCGGCGAAGTACGGGGGGGAGGTCACCACCAGGGCCACGGAGCCGTCGGCGATGTCGCCGTGGCGGTCCATGTGCCGGGCGTCACCCACCCAGACGGCGTCGCGTTGGCGATGGTCTGCGATGCACGAGTCGGAGGAGATCTTCGGTTCGGTGAAGCGGCCGTAGAACCCCGAGGCATCGTGGCTCTCTCGCCGGCCCACCCCGAATGCCGACGTCGCCGTGGGCCGGCGCCGGCCGGCCGGCCGGATCGGGTGGACGGCGGTCATTGCGCCAGCCGGCGGGTCGGCGCGGATGAACTGGTCCACTGAGCTACTCCGGGCTCTTGAGGGACAACGGGTTCGAACACGTGTTCGAGCATAGCGAGAGGGTGTTGGCCGAAACGGCGGCCGGGGCGCGACCGCGAACTGGCCTGGCTCCCCATGGATTGGACCCTATCGGCGCGCCCGGCTCGATCGGTGGATCGCCACCGAGCACCCGCTCCCGTCGAACGGGGAGCGCCCCCGATGCGCCAGATGCTCAGTCGCCGTGTAGGGCCGAGCGGATCTCGTCACCCGTGTCCACCGGCGGCGCGCCCGGTGTCTCGATCCGGAACGAGTGCAGTGTCCCGTTCCACCGGGCCGGCGGCTGGTAGCGCTCGGACACCGGGAACCCGATGTCGAAGCCGAGGCGGAGGCCGGCCCCGCCGTGTTGGAGAGCGAGTGGGAGCATGCCGGTGAACGAGGTCGCCCCCACCGGCATTTCGCCGTGGAGCACGGTGAAGGTGCCGGTGCGATCCTTGTCGACCACGTAGGACACACCGAGGGCCTGCCTGCCCTCGGGGACGGGCACGTCGCCCACCGCCTCGAGCAGCTCGCCGGCCCGGGAGAAGCTGAACGTCAGGAGCCCGTTGTTGACCGACAGGGCGTAACCACCGTGCCAATCACCGAGCGCAGCGAGGACTCCGTCACCCCCGCCCTCAGGCACGTCGACCTCCGCCGTCATCCGGAAGCCGCCGAACAGCATCGGGAGCGACTCGTCGGCGATGGGGCCCCCACCTGGTCGGTAGGTGCGGTCGGTGCCGCCCGGATAGGTGGGTGGGACCATCGCCCCGATCCGGTTGAGGAATGTGCCGTCGATGGGCAGGACCTGGTTCCTCCCCGCCTCGACCAGCCAGAGGTCCTTGAGCTTGGCCACCACATCGGGATGTTCGGAGGAGACGTCGGTCGATTCGGAGAAGTCGGAGGTGAGGTCGAACAGGGCCCAGTGGTCATCGGCGAAGTCCCGGCTGCCGGTGGCCAACTCCTCCTCGTCGAGGACGCCGGTCGAGATGTAGTCGGTGGTCGCCTTCCAGCTCTGGTGGACGATGGAGCGAGAGCCCAGCATCTCGAAGTACTGGGTATCGCGCTGGTCCGGTGCCGCGGCATCATCGAAGGTCGGGCGGAGGCTGGCGCCGTCGATCACCTGCTGGGTGACGCCGTCGACGGTGCCGGGAGCAGTGACCCCAGCGACATCGAGCACGGTGGGTAGGAGGTCCACGGCGTGGGCGAACTGGGAACGTATCTCGCCTCGGCTCTTGATGCCCTCGGGCCAGTGCACGATCAGCGGGGTGCGGGTGCCCCCCAACCAGGTGTACCGCTTCCACAGCCGGAGGGGGGTATTGCCGGCCGCGGCCCATGCCCAGCTGTAGTGGTTGTAGGTCTTGAACCCTCCCCAGTCGTCGTAGGCGGCCAGGTTGTCCTCCATGGACTCAGGGACCCGGGCGGTGAAGCGGTGCTCGTTCACGCTGCCCGACTTGCCCCCTTCGGCGCTGGCCCCGTTGTCGGAGAAGAGCAGGACGATGGTGTTGTCGAGCTGCCCGATCTCTTCGAGGAGGGTCAAGACCCGACCGATTTGGGCATCGGTGTGGGTGAGGAAGCCGGCAAAGACCTCTTGTTCGCGGGCGTGCATGCGCCGTTCATCAGCCGACAGCTCGTCCCACCCCTGGACCCACTCCGGCCTGGGCGTGAGCACGGTGCCTTCGGGTACCACACCGGTGGCCAGCTGGCGGGCGAAGACCTCCTCCCGCCAGGAGTCCCAGCCGTTGTCGAATCGACCCCGATAGGGATCCACCCATGACGGCGCTACGTGATGAGGGGCGTGCATGGCCCCCAGTGCGAAGTACAAGAAGAACGGCTTGTCCGGTGCCGCTTGGTGTTGATCGAGCACATAGCGCGAGGCGCGATCGGCCAGGTCCTCGCTCAGGTGGTACCCGTCCTCAGGGCTCGAAGGTGGATCCACATAGTGGTTGTCGTTGACCAGGTTGGGCGTCCAGTGGTTGGCGTCCCCCTGTAGGAACCCGTAGTAGCGCTCGAAGCCCAGCCCGAGTGGCCAGGTGTCGAATGGGCCCGCCTGTGACCGCTGCCATCGAGGGGTCAGGTGCCACTTGCCTACGGCCATGGTGTTGTACCCGACATCCTTCAGGATCCTGGGCAGGGCTGCAGCCGTCTTGGGGATGCGCGCCGTATAGCCCGGGAAGCCGAGCGGTATGTCGGCCAGAAAGCCCATGCCCACGGCGTGGTGGTTCCTCCCGGTGAGGAACGAGGCCCGCGTCGGTGAGCACAGTGAGGTCACGTGGAACCGGTTGTACCGGAGACCCCCGTCGGCCAGGCGGTCCATATGGGGCGTGGCGATGCCGGACCCGAAGCTCCCCAGATGGGCAAAGCCCGTGTCGTCGAGCACGATGGCCACCACATTGGGTGCACCCCGGGGGGCCCGCTTCTCAGGCGGCTGGACCACGGTGGCATCCGAAACGGTCAATCCGCGGACGATGGGCTGGCCGGGGCTCATCGGAGCACGCGTCGGGCAGGCGTAACCATGGTTCGTTCCATAACCAAGGTTCTATAGCAAAATGACACGTGCAGCACCGCATGGTCGGAGGACGTTTCAGCGGATGAGCAGAGGAAACGGTCGTTGACCTGGCGCAGAGCCAGGCCGCGCTCGACCTCGGCCAGCTCCTCGGGCGTGCCCTCCACCGGTGGACCCGTGAGCCAGTGCAAGTTGCATAAATGGCGCGATTAGGGTGCAGGCGGTGTCGTCCAAGATGCATCGACGGGCGTGGGAGGACTGGGGCTCGGTCGATCCCCTGTATGCGGTGCTCACCGCCCCCCAGTACCGGCACCGGGGGGGTGATCGCGACGAGTTCTTCAAGACCGGCGAGGAGTTCATAGGGTTCGTCCTGGGGGAGTGCGACCGGCTTGGCCTGGCCCAACACCCCGGACGGGCGCTCGACTTCGGGTGCGGCGTGGGTCGGGTGACCGTGCCGCTCGGCGAACGCTTCGATTCGGTGACCGGGCTGGATGTGGCCGAGAGCATGGTCGACTCCGCCCGACAGCTACACGCCGGCCGCCGGAACTGCCGGTTCGAGGTGCATCGTGCCGATGACTTGTCGAGGTACGAGGACGAGACGTTCGACCTGGTTGTCTCGGTGCTCGTGTTGCAGCACCTCCCGTCGTCACAGGCCATCCTGGCCTATCTGGGCGAGTTCGTCCGGGTTCTGCGACCAGGCGGCGGGCTGGTGGTGCAACTGCCGTCGAAGGTGCCCCCGCCCCCGACGCTGCCTCCCTGGCAAACCCGCGACGGTCTGCGAAAGAGGGTCGCCCCCCTGTTGCGCCGTCTCGGAGTGAGCGCCGCCTTCTTGTACCGGCGGCTGGACTGGGTACCGGAGATGACCATGACCGGCGTCCCCGAGGCCTTGATCCGAGAGACGCTGGCCGCCGCCGGTGGAAACGTCGTCTATGCCACGCCACCGGACATCGATCGCGGCGGAACGGAAAGCCGCATCTTCTTCGTCACCCGGTAGGGCATCGCCGAAAACATGCCTTGACAGTTATATATGCCTATAGGCATGCTATAGCCATGACGGCATTCGAGGTCTTGGCCGAACCCCACCGGAGGCAGATCTTGGACCTGCTGCGTGACCGAGAGCGCCCCGTGGGCGAGCTGGTTCAGGCCCTGGCCGTCAGCCAGCCGGCCGTCTCGAAGCATCTCCGGGTCCTCCGCGACGTGGGGCTGGTCGAGGCCCGCATCGCCGCCCAACAGCGGGTGTACCTCGTGCGGGCGCATCCGCTCCAGGAGATCGACGAGTGGCTGGCCCCCTACCGGGCGCTGTGGAGCTCGAGCCTGGATGCTCTCGAATCTCATCTCGACGGCATGGATCCCGCGCACCAGAAGACAGCCAAGCGAACAAGGAGGTCGAACCGGTGAACGGAGAACTCGAACAGGACGCGTACGGAGAGCTCGAAGCGAAGGACAACCGTTGGCGGTTGCGCTTCACCCGCCCACTTTCCCACGCTCCGGAGACGGTCTGGCGTGCCATCACCGAGGCGGAACACCTGGACGCGTGGTTTCCACAGCGCATTGTCGGTAGTTGGGCGCCCGGAGCGCCGTTGCGCTTCGAATCACGCCACGGCGAGTTCCCTCCCTTCGACGGCGAAGTGATCGCCTACGAGCCGGAGTCGCTCATCGAGTTTCGGTGGGGCACGGACATCATCCGCCTTGAGATCGTCGCGTCCCAGGAGGGGTGCACCTTGACCCTGTTCGACACGATTGACGATTTGGGTAAGGGGGCACGCGACGGCGCCGGTTGGCACGTGTGCCTCGAAGCCCTCGAACATGCGCTGGTGGGCGCCGACCCGCCGCGGAGCGTCGGTGAGCGATGGCAGGAGGTGCACGCCGGCTACGTCGAGAAGTTCGGGCCTGAGGCGGCCACCTTGGGTCCACCGGAGGGCATGTAGCCCCGATCCTGGGACGAGGGGCGGCGAGCGACTGGCAGTGGTGGCCCCCCGGAGGGCAAGCTGATCACCATGCCCCTCGATGGTGAATACGAGCCGAGCCCCGCAGCGTGGGTGCGCGACCAGGTAACGGAGTACGAGAGCTCGGGAGGTACCCGCGGCACGACACTGCGTGACATGCCGGTGATCGTGCTGACAACGCGGGGCGCCAAGTCCGGGAAGATCCGCAAGTCCCCATTGATGCGGGTTGAGCACGGTGGCAGCTATGCCATCGTGGCCTCCAAGGGCGGCGCACCTGAGAATCCGGTCTGGTACTACAACGTGGTGGCCGACCCCCACGTGGAGCTCCAGGACGGTCCGGTCAGGCAAGACATGGTCGCTCGCCAGGTCACCGGGGCGGAGAAAGCTGAATGGTGGGACCGGGCCGTGGCCGCCTATCCCGACTACGCCGACTATCAGAAGAAGACGGACCGGCAGATCCCCGTGTTCGTGGTGGGGCCAGCTCAAGCCTGACCGGCGCCCGCTTATGGGTGAGGACGACCAAATTATCTGTGTCGCGCCAGTGGAGCCGACGAAGCGTCGATCAGCAGCCGGGTGTTTGGATGGTGATCGTCTTGAGCATGGTATCCCCCGCCAGGGTCGTTGCCGACAGTTGCAGGGTTGACGACGTGGAACCAGGTGGAATGGTGCCGACGGCGGTTACGGAATCGCCCGGAGCCACGGGGCCGACAGCGTTAGGGGTGACGCCGTTGGGAAGGACGGCAAAGCCAAAGATGGCGGGGCTCTCGCTCGTGTTGGTTGCCGTGAATCGGACCGAGCATCCGACATTCAATCCAGTCACGGTCGCCACTTCAGGTTGGGACTGACCCGGTTGCACAGTAGTGGGAACTGTAGTGGTCGGCGGCGTCGTAGTCGAGGGAGGAGCAGTCGTCGTCGAGGGAGGAGCAGTCGTCGAATGAGGAGCGGTTGTCGAATGAGGAGCGGTTGTCGAAGGTCCGGAGTGTGGTGGACGAGCGACAGATGTCCCGCAAGCGGCGAG
This sequence comes from Acidimicrobiales bacterium, assembly GCA_036495505.1. Lineage (GTDB taxonomy): Bacteria > Actinomycetota > Acidimicrobiia > Acidimicrobiales > RAAP-2 > DASXMT01. Next base: position 17,389 of record DASXMT010000194.1, read on the forward strand.
GCATATGGCCGAGAGCCCTACGAACCAGATCTTTGGTCTCACTGGGCGAATACCTCCCCGAGGAACGCCGCCCGGGTAGCACCGGCTGGCGGGGCGTCGTGGTGTCGGCCCCTATACCAAGAGCACCGGGTCGCTCATGGATTTGTCCAGGTTCCCACAACGGAACCCGGGTTAGGGACGAATTTGACTGACGCCACTGTCACCGAACTGGGTAGCTGAAAGGCCACGCAGCCGGTAACCACGTTGCCCGGGCTGAGCGTGTACTGCCCGGAATTGAAGTTGGAACAATTCTGAATGGGAACGGAACTGGAGGAATACGGGTGGCTGTCTGATCCGATGACCGTCAGCTGATTGTTCACGTTCCCCGACGCACTCTGCGAGCCTGCGTTGTCGAGCGAGATCTGTGCGGCCACGAACCGGGATCCGGCTGGTGGTTGGGTCGAAGAGGTGGCGGGATCGATGATCTGGGTGACCGTGACTCCGAATTTGTAGCCCGAGGGATGGGTGATGATGAGTTCTTGGCCAATGTGAGCACTGGCGGCACGAGTCGAGGTGGTCGACGTGGTCGACCCCCCGGTGACAGCCGTTGAATCGGAGGCTCCCGTCCCCTGCGTGCAGGCCGTGAGCCCGAGCGCCATAACCCCGACCACCCCGATGCCTCCGATGATTCGTTTCATGATCTCCCCTTCGACCGGTGTGCCAGGTTACGCACGGGCGCCTTGGTCCAGTTTCCCAACGATCCCATTGGACCGTCGTCGTCATGCCGCCATCCTTCGGCCGCCCGACGATGCGGGATCGTAGCAACGGACAGCCCGGGTTGCTCACATGCCGCGTTGAGGTTGATCGACCTGATGGAGAACCGGCGACGACCACATGGCCCGGTCGCGTGACCATCCACATAAGTCCAGCTCAGTGGCAATGCGCGTTGTCTTGTTGGTCGGTGCCCACCAATCTTCGAGCTCGACGGCTGAGAGCCACGATCCAGAGAACCTTCTAGGCCGCACGAGGGTCCCCGGGATCCCTCCGAGGACGCCCGCCAGTATTGTCGTCGGGCCTGGCATACTCCTGATTAGGGAACGTGTGTCCGACGGGGCGGAGGAGGCGAAGGAAAGTCATGACGATTCACATAAGTCCAGATGAGGCGTGGTGTCTGGTCTACAGCTCACATCGGCCCACCTTCTATATTCGGCGCCGACTGCTGACATCGGCCAGCGCTCCCCGATTCGGCTCGCTCGCTGTTTACTCGATCGTCCCCCAGGTCTCGGCGGTGTCCCGGCCGCCCTTGGAGTCGTCCCAAGCGGCATAACAAGCCCCTGGTCTCACCGTCGCCCCTACCGGTCGCGTCGGCGCCGACGCCACTCATCGTGATCCATGTCAGTTTGGATTGCCCAGCCGAAGGGTCATTCGAGCCGCATCGGGATGTGTCGTGGCCGTTGTAGGGGTGGAATCCACGGCCCACCCGCTACGTGGTTTTGTTGGTGATTTGGTCACGCAAGGTTCAGCCAGGTTCACCAGTAGTTTCCGTACAAGATTGCTAGATTTTCGTCGTGACGATCGAGCAGCCGACGAGCACGTTCCGCTCATCGCTGAGCGAGATCCGATGGTTGATGGCGCCCGGTGCCCCCGAGGTACCCGCGGTGACCGATGTGATGGTTCGCCCCGCTTGGATGGCGCAGGCCGAGTGCGTTGGAGAACCGCACGAGACGTTCTTCCCGAGGAAAGGGGCCGGCTACCGCCAAGCCCGCAAGCTTTGCGGTGCCTGTCCAGTCGGTGTCGAATGCCTCGAGTACGCAATGGCTGACCCGGAGCTCGTCGGGTGGTGGGGTGGGACGACCGACGTCATGCGCAAGGGCATGCGCGATGGTCAGGTGGCGTAGGGCGTCCTGCCGGATGGCCGTCGGCTGTTCTTCGTCGATCGGATCACAGACCGCACCCCGCCGCAGTGGTCCACGGCGACCACCCAAATTTGGCATAGAGATCGAGGGCGGCGGCGTCTTGAGCGGCGGGCGGATCGCTCGACACTGGCCAGGCCAGCCCTTCTTCTGCCGCGGTACTTTCAATAATGCCGTAGGCGCCTGCTGGTTCAGCCGGGTTGTTGTACATGTCGCCCGATTCGGCCTCTCGAATGCATTGCCAGTCCGGAGTGTCGGTCGACGTTGCGTCGTCGAAGCCCGACCCGACGGCTTCGGTGATGCCCACCATGGGCGCGTTCAACGGCTGGCCACCCTCGGATCCAAAGAACCCGGCGTTGCCGAAGTTGAAGATGCCGCCGTCGCTGGCCACCAACCAGTATCCGCCCTCTCCTGGGCTGGTAGCCATGCCCACAACCGGTTTGTTGAGGGGAGTCGCGCCCTCGGATCCGAAGTACTCCGAACTGGTGATTCCAAATCCGAAGATGCCCCCATCGGCCGCCACGAGTAGGTATCCGCCGTTGGGTGTCGGGGCCATCCCCACGATCGGGGCGTTCAATGGCTGGCCACCCTCGGATCCAGAGAACCCGGCGTCGCCGAAGTTGAAGATGCCGCCGTCGGATGCCACCAACCAGTACCCTTTGCCGTCGGCGGTGGCCGCCATTCCCACGATGGGCTGGTTCAGCACCTGGCCGCCTTCTGAGCCGTAGAACCCGGCGTCGCCGAAGGTGAAGATCCCCCCGTCGGATGCAACCAACCAATAGCCGCCGCCGTCGGGGGTGGCCACCATTCCCACGATGGGCTGGTTCAACACCTGGCCGCCTTCTGAGCCGTAGAACCCGGCGTCGCCGAAGGTGAAGATCCCCCCGTCGGATGCAACCAACCAATAGCCTCCGAAATCGCTCGTCGATGCCATTCCCACCACTGGGGCATTGAGGGGCTGTCCCCCCTCAGACCCGTAGAACGGAGCGCCTCCGAACGAGAAGACTCCGCCATCGGAAGCCACGGTCCAGTAGGTCGGGGTGGTAAGACCCGCGGGTGCGCTGGCCGCAGCTCTGGTGACTGCGATCGATGTCGAGAACACGGTGAGCCCGAGACCGCCGGCCATCGTGAGTACGACGACAAGCAAGCGGTAGAGGATCGATTTGTGGGCCAATCGGGACATGGCGCGAATCCTCATAGGTTCAGATCGGGTGGGTGGGGCCCCGTCGCCAGTTGGAATGGCCGGGCCGGACCGGAACAGTCTCGTTGTCCTACGTCCCCGGGTCAAGGATTCATCACAGACACGGTATTGGGCTGGTGAGTTGAACCGAGTCGCGGTCACGCCGACGATGCAGTGATCACTGTCGAAGGCGGACACCACGTCACGCATCGTGAACGCCCCGGGCAGACCTCGTGGCCGGCTCCACCAGCTCCGGGACGTCCCTACCTCCCCGGCCCGAGCTGCGCAACCATCGGTGCGTATGTCGTCTCTTCTCGTTGTGACGGGACCGCCAGGGGTAGGGAAGTCAACCGTCGGCCGCATCCTTACTGCCAGATTCAAGCCCAGCGTGCTCGTTGCAGGCGACGCCTTCTTCCAATTCCTGGCCCGGGGTTCGATTCAGCCTTTGCTAGCGGATAGATCATGGATTCCGCAGTGAAGGCGCCACGCGCACACTGCACCGAGAGTTATCGAAGGCTGGAATTGACCCTCGGCACGTGCTCGTCGATCCCCCGGACCAACCGGAGGACGTCGCCGATATGGTCGTGACCGGCGTCTTGGCCGAGTCGTGGGCGCATCGGGGGGACTGATGAGAAGAGCGTGTGCGTCCTTCAGGAGGACTTGCTCGTCGTTC
>DASXMT010000195.1:0-2811 GCA_036495505.1 Acidimicrobiales bacterium
ATCCGTGATCCCATCGACCACCTGGAGCTCGCGTGGGACGGCACCCGGCGCCGTGCACTCAGCGCGAGCTTGGAGCGAACGACTGACGCCGGGTAAGGGTCCGGTATAGATCGGTGGTCTCTGGATGGATCGAATCGAAGGGCTCAACGCCATCGGCCACCAGGTGCAACAGCTCGGACATGACCGCCTCGACTCCAGCAGGGTTGCCGGCCAGGTCGGCCGCACGAAGCAGCATCCGGTAGAGGCGCTCGTCGTAGGGACTCACCAACAGGCCGCGCCGCGCCGCCCACTCGGCGCCGGCCGGGTCCCGAGCGGTGAGGCACTCCGACGCCAACCGGGTGGCAATGTCGACGACAGACGCCTCGATCGCCGCTGACAGTCCCTCGAGGATGGGCCAGTCGGACGCCCGCAGACCGTCGAACGGTCGACCACGAACGAGTTCCATTGCCGCTCGCCAATGACCGGCGTGACCTGCATCGGCCAGACGGACGAAGCGATCCCAGTCGGTTCCCACCGTGTCAGCGAGCACCAGGCGACCGTGACCCTTGGGAAGGTGGTCGCCACCATCACGTGCCTGTCCAAGTGACCGACGGGCAACCGATGCTGTCGAATGCAGGCTCGACGGCGCCATGAGGCGGTCAGGCCACAAGGCCGTCGCCCACGCTTCGTTGGAAACTCCACCGGGATGCATGGCCAGGTAAACGACCAGCTCTTTCGCCCACGCCCTCGTGAACTGACGGGCATTGCCGCGGACCTCGACTACGCCCAGTACCAGAACCTCCACCTCGGGCACGTCCATCGAAGCCAGTTCGGGCTCCTGGGTACTGGCAGCCCCGACGGCGACAGCCGAGTCCTGCATGTCAGCGTCCGGCTGCCCAGGCCTATCGATTCCCGAGCATTCAGAGGCCCGGCGAAGGGGCGATGTGGGGTCATCGGCGTCGTCTTCCTCAACCAATTGCCGCGACCTGTCGGCTGGCTCAGGCGGAACCTGCGGGAGTGGAGCGGTGATCGATGCGTATGGAGCCACTGAGGCAGGAACAGACGAGAGGTCGGCTGCCGTGGTCACCAATCCTCCGAGACCCTCGAGCTCCGAGGACTCGACCCGTTGCGGCCAGACCACGGTGCCCAGTAGGTCGAGTGGAGACGAGGATCCAGGCCCGTCGACCGTGAGTCTGTAACAGGTCCCACCTCTGTCTCCACAGACAACCACGGCAAGTCCGGTCTCCGCGTCACCGGCCTGATCGACCAGGGCTTGGGCCTCGGATGGACTGACAAAGGGACCGCACAACACCACCAGCGCGTCCCAGGTATCGGACCCTGCCGCCATGCGGGCCTCGCTGAAGGAACGGTAACCAGCGGTGTGCAGGAGGGAGCGCCCGTCGCTTCCCCGATGCTCGAGTTCGCGGACGAGCGCGGACGCATCGGGTACAACCCGAACCCGCTCAAATCTCGACAGCTCCTGCCCGAATCCCACCAGCACCAGATCGAATTGGTCAGCCCAGAAGGAAGTGGCTAGCTCGAGGGCCAACGCACGGAGTAGACCTTCGCAGGCGGCTGGCTCGCCGGAGACAGCCAACGAGCCCATGGCCTCTAGGTTCACCAGGCACGGTCCTGTATCCGAGCGACCCACGGTCACCAGCGCCGGACAGGGCGCTTCGTCATCGCAGCTTCCGTCGGTGTCGCCTGGATCGGGCCACATAAGGAGTCTCCGGGCGACGAACCAGGATGAACTGCCCAACCGGGATTCGAATGGCTCGGGCACTGTCCCCGTCCACCGGTCGTCTTCCGGGACCAATTCGATGTCGTCGGGGTGGACCTGCACCCCGGCCACCACCGGTCGTGCAGCGCCGGACGTCCCGGACGTCCCGGGCGCCGTGGAAGCCCGGGGCGAGGGCGTGGGCGACCCCGACGCAAACGTCCGGAGAGCGGCGTCCACGGCGTAGGGGGCCAACGGGTCATCACTGATCCGCAGCCTGCGCTCCAAGCTCGACAATGCCGGATGGGGCAGCCTGATGTGCTCACCCACCCGTCGATGGCGCTGCTGGGCGCGGCGCATCCGATCGATGATGCCAACAAGCCCGGCTCCGAGCAGCCCGGCGCCGATGGGAGTCAATGGGAGACCGCCGTGGCCGTCCCCGGTCTGTCCGTCCGCCGTTTCGTCCTGCCGGTGCACCAAGTGTGCTGTTCCCACCTGGTCCGCCTGGGCACGAGAACCGCGGGATACCGACGGCGAAGCCGACATGCCGTTTGTGGGGGAAGGCGGGGCGGTGGGTGGAGTCGGTGCGGCGGGGGCCGGCGTCGGCAGAGCGGTCGCCATCGGAGAGGGCGTATCGGTTGGCGTCGGCGCCACCGGAGCGCTGGGCGGGGGCACCGCTGCTGGCGCGGCAGCGGTGCTCGTCGGTGATGGTGAAGCTGTGTCAGCAGCCGATCCATCAGCAGGAAGAATCAACACCCATCCCGGATCGATCCAGTGCGCATCGGTCAGCACCCCACCATCGGGTTGCGGACGACCGTAGTTTGCCTGGGCGATCTCGGGCCACAGGAGTGGTGAACCCAGCTGCGACCCAGCGATCGACCACAACGTGTCGTGCGGCTGTACGACGTAGGTCCTCACTGGCGGGGCCGCAGCTGCCCCGACGACAGCGGCCAACTCGACCGATTCCTCCGTGACCTCCGGACTTGACCCGGCCGACGACCTCTCGACTCTGTCCGATGAACCCTCGACTCTGGCCGATGAACACTCGACTCTGTCCGACGACCTCTCGACCATGCCCGAGGGCTGTACGTCCGCCAGATCCGTCGTGGTCCCCT
>DASXMT010000196.1:0-2100 GCA_036495505.1 Acidimicrobiales bacterium
CCAAGCTCACGAGCGTTCGCTCGACCATCTGGACGCTGGTGGTCACCGCCGTGGCCGGGGTGGGCATCGGGGCCATCGTGACATCGGCCCAGGCGGCCCGGTTCTCGGGCCGCTCGCTGGCGGCACGGCTGGCCTTCGACCCCACCCGCTCGAGCCTGTCCGGGATCCTCCTGGCCCAGCTGGCCATCGGGGTCCTGGGCGTGCTGGTGATGAGCGCCGAGTACAGCACCGGCACGATCCGCGCCACCTTCTCCGTCGCCCCCCGGCGCCTCATGGTCCTGGTGGCCAAGGTGCTCCTCTTTGCCGTGGTGGCCTTTGTGGTCGGCGAGATCGTCTCCTTCGCCGCATTCCTCCTGGGACAGCACATCCTGGCCGGTAAGACGCCCACGGCTTCGCTGTCGGACCCGACCGTTGCCCGGGCGGTGGTCAGTGCCGGTCTCTTCCTCACTGCACTCGGGCTGATGGCCCTCGGGTTGGCCACGATCATCCGGCATACCGCCGCCGCCATCAGCACGTTCGTCGGGATGCTCTTCATCCTCCCGGTCATCGCCGATGTACTGCCATCGTCGTTCGCCAACGACGTCAACCGGTTCTTGCCGGCTGACATCGGGACCCGGATGCTGAGCGTCAACTATCACGGCACCGATACGTTCGGTCCGTGGCTCGGCTTCGCCTTGTTGGGTGGCTACGCCGCCGTGCTCCTGATTGCCGGCGGCGTGCTGCTGGTCCGCCGGGACGCCTGACGTGGGCGCCAACAACGTCGCCTGTTCTGGGGGCACGTTGAACTTGGGGGTGGCTCGTGGCGGCACACCAGAGACGGGGACGAGTGGGAGAAGAAGAGCGCCGCATCGATCGAGCAGACCGAGGTAATGCTGTCGTGCGACAGCTGCCACGAGGCCGCGGTACCCGAGGGCCCAGCGCGCCACATCCGGTGCCGGGGCCGGCCCCGGCGCGCCGCCTTGTGCATCGTGGGCATGACGATGCTGGTTATTGGACCGCTGGTGGCCTCAGCCGCACCCGCCGCTGAAGCGGCGACGGCCAACGGGAGCGTCGGGCCCTACGCGGTGGCCGCCGTCCGCCAGCCGCTGACCACGAACGCCGAATCACCGGTGGCCCATGACACGGAGACCGACGCGCTCGTCGCCCACGATGGGAGGCTGTTCGCGACGACCGACCAGTGGGAGTACCCCGGCGCTTCGCCGGCAGGCCAGATCTTGGTGAAGGATGGTCCGCGCAGCCCGTGGACGGTGTTCGAGCAGACCCAGGGCCTTCGGGTGTCCGAGGCATTGGACTCCTTTCAGGTCCCGAGCGACCAGGGCCTCGGGGCGGGGCATTCATTGTTGATTACCCACGCGGTGATCGACGGGCGGTCGCAGATCCAGTGGCTCCTCGACAGGGCGGAGGGGTTCAGCCCCGAGGACTCCTTTACCGTCCCATCCAACGTGTTCGACGTCCGCTCCTTTGGCGCCCACGAGACCCATGGGGTGTGGGCCGTGTATGCCGGCGTGGAGCCGACCGGGATCCTGCGGGGTACGTGGTCCAAGACCGCGCACACCCTGGTGTTCGACCCCACGCCCGAGCTGACCGAACCACGGGGTCCGCCTGGGGTGCCGACGCAGAAAGTCACCGGCTTTGCCAACTGCGCCGGATCGCTCTACGTGACGATAGACACCAAGCTCTACCGTCGAAACGACGACGGCCTTCCCCCGGGAGTGGCCCGCTGGGTTCTGCTCTACCAGGAGCCACCGGTGGGAGTCTCCAACAGCGGGCTCCGGGGCCTGAGCTGCATCACCCACCTTGGTTCCCCGTCCCTGCTGCTCTCCACGGAAGGCAATGGGGACGTCTACCGGATGGACCACCTGCCTCACGGCCAGCTCGACGATCCGGCGAGCGCCGGCCCCGGCGATGGACTACGCGGTCTCAACCCCGTCTTGGAGTTTGCCCCCATTCCCGCCCTCAGGCACATGTTGGCCGCCCAGGGCACGACGATTTCCGCCACCGGCAAGGGATCCATCGACTACGTGATCTCCGCCTACAACAACTTCACCACTGTCAAGATCGATGGCGTCGACCGTCAGCTCTTCGGCATCGAGCATGCCT
>DASXMT010000197.1:0-4162 GCA_036495505.1 Acidimicrobiales bacterium
CTCGAACGCGCGCTGGAGCACCGGCCCGGATACCCCGTTGCTGAGATGTCCCACAACGTTTGACACGAGCCGGTCACGCGCCGCTTCGTCCATCACCTCGCGTACCAACGTGCCTGGCTGGCCCCAGTCGTCGTCCTCCGAGCGCAACGTATAGGCGGCGTGGACGAACTCACCGTCAGCCTGCCATCTCTCCACGTACGGGTACCGCTCCGGATCCGCCGTCGGGCCGCCCTTGGAGTTCGGCGCGTAGACCGGATCCGACACCTTCTGCACCCGCATCGCCCCGTCCTTGCTGTAACTGTGCACGGGTGCCACCGGAGCGTTCACCGGAATCTGCCTGTAATTCACTCCGATCCGGGCCCGGTGGGCGTCGGCGTACGAGAAGACACGGGCGAGCAGCATCTTGTCCGGACTCACGCCAATGCCCGGCACGAGGTTGTTCGGCTCGAACGCCGCCTGCTCAATCTCAGTGTGGAAGTCCGTCGGGTTCCGGTTCAGGGTGAGGCGGCCCACCTCGTGCAGCGGATAGTCGGAATGCGGCCATACCTTGGTGAGGTCGAAGGGGTTGAAGCGGTAGTTCGGCGCCTCGTTGAACGGCATGATCTGCATCTTGAGAGTCCAGCTCGGATGCTCACCCTGCGCGATCGCATCGAACAGATCGCGGCGGTGGTAGTCGCCATCTGCTCCGGCAAGCCGGTCGGCTTCCTCCTGGGGCAGGAACTCGATCCCCTGGTCGGTGACGAAGTGGTACTTGACCCAGAAGCGGTCGCCGCCGGCATTGACCCACATATAGGTATGGCTGGAGTAGCCATTCATGTGCCGCCATGACTTCGGGATGCCACGGTCGCCCATTAGCCAAGTCACCTGGTGGGCCGACTCAGGGGAGAGCGTCCAGAAGTCCCACTGCATGTCGTGGTCACGCAGGTCAGAGTCGGCCCGGCGCTTCTGCGAGCGGATGAAGTGCTGGAACTTCATCGGGTCACGCAGGAAAAACACCGGCGTGTTGTTGCCCACCATGTCGTAGTTGCCCTCGGAGCTGTAGAACTTCAGCGCGAAGCCGCGGGGATCACGCCAGGTGTCCGGGCTGCCCCGCTCGCCCGCGACAGTGGAGAAGCGGATCAGGGTGTCCGTCGTCGTGCCCGGCTGGAACACAGCGGCCTTGGTCCACCTGCTCACGTCGGCAGTGACCTCAAAGTGGCCAAAGGCGCCACCACCCTTGGCGTGTGGCTGGCGTTCCGGAATGCGTTCCCGGTTGAAGGTCGCCATCTGCTCAATGAGATAGTGATCCTGCAGCAGAATCGGTCCGTCGGGACCGACCGTGAGCGAGTGCTCGTCGCTTGGGACTGGGATCCCCGCGTCGGTTGTCGTGGGCTTGGGACTATCGGTGGCCATGGCCTCCACCTTCTTCCGCTTCCGGCGTCGCTTATCACCCTATGGGGGTGGATACCCGCCGGCCACGGCGAACGTGCGGAGCGAGTAACACAGCGGTTGGCCTGTCCGGAGGAAGTCGCGAGACGACCGAAACCGGCGAGCTCGAACTCGTTGAGGTCGCGTAATCGGGCTGAAGGACAGCCAAGGCCGTCGACCACCGAAACGAAGCCGGGATGACGATCGCCGGGTCGACGAGCGCGGATCGAAGGTACCCGTCAGCGCGAGACTCTCGGCATGTTCGACTAGAGGGTCAGGAGATCATTGGTCTCTACGGTCGGCCACCCCTTGCACCACACCAGCGCTGAGCGGTTCACCCGGGAAAGGAGACCGAGACATGCCCGCCACCCTCAAATTGGACCGAGAGACCAACCTCGTCATGGAATTACGACGGGGCCCCTTCGACGTGATCCTCGACGGGCAGTCCGTCGATTCCATCGAGGCCCACCAAACCGTCGACGTGCCGATCGAACCCGGACATCACACCCTCCAGGTACGCACCGGCCGCTACTCCAGCCGGCCCCACAGCTTCGACATCCACGACGGCGAGACCGCCACCTACCGCTGCAGTGGCGGCATCATCTGGCCGCTCTACCTGGCCTCCCTTGTGAAGACCGACCTTGCCCTCGTGCTCAAGCCCGAGTCGACGCCATGACGTTCCTTCTCTTCAGGCTGCCATGTGGCCGACGTCTCGTGGATACACCCTCAGCTTGTTTGGCTGAGAACGGCACGAGTTCCTGCATCGGCGCAATAAGCCTCGTTTCCCATACGTACCCCCGGGGTTAGGCGCGTTCTTAGCTATCTGAGGCAATGAATCGAGCGGACACAACAAGGGGTTGCCGGCGGCACATCAGCTAATTGGCAGCGATAGAGAGGCGCTCGGAATGCTTACGGGTGATGTTCTGGCGCAGTCGCCAGCGTCCGTCTTGCCTGCGGTGGCTTGTTTCCTACGATGGACTCTGCATGGCCTTCAAAGCGACCCGGATCAAGGTCGAACTGGATGAGGCTGAGTTGGACGAACTTGCGGCGAGGCTCGCCAAGACCCGTCTTCCAGGTTCGAGGAGTGCAAGCTGGATGCGCGGCACTCCCACGCCCTGGCTCGCTGAGCTGGTCGCTGACTGGCGTGCCTTCGACCCGGGGCACCTGCAGGACACTCTCGATCGGCTGGACCATATCGAGGTGACCCTCGACGGCCTGTCTATCCATGCGGTACACGCGCCCGGAGCGGGTAGAGCCCCCGCACCGTTGCTGGTTACTCACGGATGGCCGAGTTCGTTTCTGGAGTACGTGGAGTTGCTCCCTCTCTTGAATCGTCCGTCATCAGATGACGAATCACCGGGAATGGACGGCTTCAGCGTTGTGGTGCCATCGCTGCCCGGCTTCGGGTTCTCCGCGGCTCCCGAGGAGGGGCTCACTCACGGGGAGGTCGCTGAGATTTGGCACCGGCTCATGGTCGACGCACTGGGCTACGAGCGCTACTTCGCCCATGGCAGCGACCTTGGGGCTGGAGTGACGGCCCGGCTGGCTCGATCCCATCCGGAATCCGTGACAGCTATCCATTTGGCCACACCAGGGCTTCCCGCTCCACCCGAACCCTGGAGCGAACCGGTGCATCGGCACGTCGAAGAAGTGGCGCAGTGGTCGACCGAGGAAGGCGGGTACTCCCATATTCAGGCCACCAAGCCGTCGACGGCGGCCGCCGGTCTCCTCGACTCGCCAGTCGGGTTGGCCGCGTGGATCGGAGAAAAATGGATGAGCTGGAGTAGCACCACGCCAGACGGGTTGCCTGCTGTCAGTCGTGAGCATCTGCTGTCAACTCTCACGCTTTACTGGGTCACCCGTACGGCTGGATCTTCCATGCTCCCCTACTGGAAGTTCCAGCACAGCCACCAAGGCGCGCTGCCCGCCGACGACCCCGCACCGACGCCCACAGCAATCGACGTCTTTGGCGGCGAAACTGTCCCCTTTCCGAAACCGCCCAAAGATCTCGCTGACCGCTATTTCAACGTCGTGAAGTGGGCTGAGCACGACTCCGGAGGCCACTTCCCGGCACTGGCCGAACCGCATCTGCTAGCCCAATGCCTCTGGAGTGCATTCCGGCCATACCGCGACGCTAAGAACACACCACCGAGATAGACCGGGAGCCTGCTGGCAAATAGAAGCCCAGCTTGCCATGCTGCGACGAGTCGATGACCTGGCAGCCGACCGATGCTGTGCATCCACCCACCGGCACGTCACCGCGCTGACGGACCAGGCCGGGCTCAAGGTCGGTGAGTTCCCACCCGACGAATCACAACACTGATGACCCCCTCACCTTAGGGATATCGCCGGGTAGAGGCCTGCATGCGATTCTCGATCACGCCGTCCCTACTCGCGCCACAGCTAGCGACGCCAACGTGCGCCTTGTTACCCGGCCGCGTGGGTTCAGTGATTTGCACCCTAGAGAGGCGCCTTTCGCCTCCGATGCGAGACGCCCGGCCATGAGGCCTCGACATTTAAATTACTGCTGGTTTTGGCCCTGCTGATCCTGGTCGTCACCGACGAACAAGAGGCCGCCTTGCGGCACGAACGGCACGCCCCCCACGGTGAGCGCGGCCACTTGGCCCGACCTCGGGTTCAGGGACCCCAGGTAGTTGGCAGGGAAACCAGGGGCTGGGCATGTCGCGGGCGCGGTGTTGGCGCCGCAGGGCGTCGCCACGGCGACAGAGCTGTCGGGGAAGTGCCCGGTCACGGC
>DASXMT010000198.1:0-4082 GCA_036495505.1 Acidimicrobiales bacterium
GACCCGCCAGCGCCCTTCGGGGCCGTAGGTCTCCAATGCGGGCGGGGTGGACTCCTCGTTACCGGGACAGAACGGGCAGGGGCGGCTGGTGTCGGCTTGGGTCGGGACCATGCGGGGGGCAAACGCTCGGGGGCGCTGTGCTCGGTCGGTGCTCACGACCACCCACCGGCCGGTCAGGGGGTCAAGACGTAGTTGGTTCATGCGGGGCGGATGTTTTCCATGTGTGATTCCGTAACAGTCGATGTGGGTCTGGGTCCTCTCTCGGCCCTCCGCCGCCGATCCCCGATCGGACATGCCGATCGGTGCGAAGTGCACACCACCAACGTATCAATGGTTGGGAGGTCGTTGTGCTATGGGGCACCACCGAGCTATGCAAGGTGGGTGGTGATGCCAGAATCCCGGGATGCAACCAGCCGGCGCCGCTCTTTTCGCCCTGTCGTCCAGCCGAGGTGCCGTGTACGACGTGGTGCTGTTGGGCCACGTCCTGACGGCCGTCGTCGGCTTTGGTGCCGTGGCTGTCGCCGGGGTCTACGCCCAGCTGCTGCGGCGCCCCGGACCCCCCTCGGTGTCGGTGCTCCGCTACTCGGCCCGGCGTGAACTGGGCGGGTCGGATCACGTTCCTGGTTCCGGTGCTCGGGGTGGCTCTGGTCGCCATGAGCCACGGCCAGTGGTCGTATAACGATCACTGGGTGCTCGGCGGCCTGGCCCTGTGGGCGGTAGCGGCTTTGGCCGGTGAGATGGTGGTGTGGCCGGCCGAGCGCCGCCTCCAACGCCTGGTCACCGAGGGTTCACCCGACAGTGTTGGGCAACGGTCACTGATGCGGCAGGTAGCGGCCAGTTCAGCGGCGATGGTGATCGTGTTCGTCGTTGCCGTCGTGATCATGGTGGCGAAGCCCTAGGAGAGTGCTGGACAGTGAATGATTCCGAACGCACCGGCCGCCATCCGCCACCGCCCCATCGGGACCGCCTGGATCCGAACCGGTCCGACTACCGAGCCATCCTCGAGGCGCACTCCGCCGCGGTGATGGACGGTGAGCCGGGTTACGCCGACCCTCAGACGGGCTTGTTCGTGCTCACCGCCGCCACCCTCGCCGCCCGCAACACGTGCTGCGAGAGCGGATGCCGTCACTGCCCGTACCTCGATCGGATCGACTGATACCCGTCATTTCTTCGACCGATATCTGCGCGGCCGACTTCGTGCCGTTCGGATCTTCGAAGATCCCTCGAGATCGGGTCGGGTCCTCCACAGATCGGGTCGGGTCCTCCTTATCGTCTGTGAGTACAGTCGGGAGACGCCTCGGGGTCGTCACCAGGTGCCGATCCGAGAGGACGTCCGAGCACAAGGAGAACCGAATCAATGCTGGCTATAAGCGGCATCTTGCGCTTCAATCCCGAGGACCGCGATGAGGTGATCGGGGGCTTGGCCTGGGTGACCGAGCGCAGCCTGGCCGACGCCGGTTGCATCGAGTACTGGTACGCGGAGGACCTCGCCGATCGAGGATCGTTCCGGTTCTTCGAGTGCTGGGAATCGGTGGAGGCCTTCGACGCCCACCGCGCTGCCCCGTACGAGGAGGAATTCACCCAGCGGTACCTCACGCGGCTCGCGGGGGCCGGGGCCGCACAGTACGAGATCACCGATCGCCAGGTCCTGGCGATCGAGGAGCACTGACCGACCGGCGCCCCGAAGCACAGCGCCCGGTGGTGATGAGCGCTCGGGCGCCAGGCCGATGGTTACGAGCGCCTGGACCCCTCAGTGATCGCGGCCTGCAAGAGGGCACGGGCCTCGTCGATGCGACCGGACCGGACGAGGTCGACGAAGGGGCCGGACAGAATGGCTGACCAGTCGGTGGCCTCGGTCGATCGGCCCTCGGCCCGGACGTTCCGTCGGGCCTCGTCGAGCAGCACGGCCAGGGTCCCTGCCTCGGGGCCGATTGCGGCGGCCGCCCGATCTCGCAGCCAGCCGGCCAGGGCCGGGCTGGCTCCGCCGGTGGAAACGGCCAGGGTGACGTCGCCGTCCCGGTACAGGGCCGGCAGCATGAACGTGCAGTTGTCGACGTCATCGGCACTGTTCACCCACACCCCCGCGGTCTCGGCGTCGGCCGCCACCGCCCGGTCCACCTCGGGATCCCCGGTGGCGGTGATGACCAACCGATAGTCGGCGGCCTCGCCTGCCCGGTACCGGCGCTCCTCGAGGACCAAGTGTGCGTTGGCCCCTGCTGTGGGTGATGCAGATCTTGCAGATGCGGCTTTGGCTGATACAGATTCTCCTGATGCGGCCGAGGCCCCCCCGTTGGCCAGCACGCGAAGCCGCTCGGTGATCTGAGGGGCCACCACCGTCACGTGGGCACGGCAGCCGAGCAGTCCCTCGGCTTTGTGGGTAGCAATGGGGCCGCCCCCCACCACGAGGCAAGGCCGGCCGTCCACGACCAGGGCCACCGGGTAGAGGGGCGAGGCATGGGCCATCGGTGCCGCCGTCAGTCGGGGCTCGGGGTCACGTCAGGCGGCCCGACCATGCCCGCCGCCACGGTGGCGTTGGTGGTGGGGTCGATCAACACGAAACTACCGGTGATGCGGTTCCGCTGATACGGGTCTGCAGCGAGGGGGGAGGCGGTGGTCAGTATCACCGTGCCGATGTCGTTCTCGTTCAGGGACTCGGTGGGAGACAGTTCCAGATCGTTGACGTCGAGCCGCCCGGTCACCTTGCGCACGCGGGCCGGGGTGATCCGGGTGGTGTGCTTGACCCGGTACTGATCCCCGGCGGACAGCGGCCGCTGGTCGAACCAGCACACCGTGGCCTCGATCTCCGATGCCACTTCGGGTGGATCGTCGGCGGCAGCCAGGATGTCGCCCCGGCTGACGTCCACGTCATCGGAGAGGCGCACCGACACCGACAGGCCCACGGCCGCTTCGTCGAGAGGACCGTCGAGGGTCTCAACGGTGGTCACCGTGGTCCTCTGGCCGCCGGGCAGCACCACCATTTCGTCGCCGGGCCGGATGGGGCCTCCGTTGACCATCCCGGCATAGCTCCGGCCCCCGCCGGGTTGGCGGAGCACCCACTGGACGGGCATGCGAGCGGCGGAACCGTGGTGGGCACCGTGCACCCCGGCCCATGCACCGGCCGGTGCCTGTTCCAAGGCCTGGAGGATGGTAGGCCCGTCATACCAAGGAGCGGCATCGGACCGGTCGGCGACGTTGTCGCCGTAGAGGGCCGAGACGGGCACCACCGTGCACGATTCGATACCCAGGCGGGTCGATAGCACGAGCATGTCTTTGACCACCTGGTCGTAGGCGTCCCTGTCCCAAGCGATCCGGTCCATCTTGTTGGCCGCCACGATGAGTTGGCGGACTCCGAGGAGCGCGGCGATGCACACATGGCGGCGGGTCTGCTCGCGGAGCCCCTTGGCCGCATCGACCACCACGAGGGCCAGGTCGGCGGTCGAGGCCCCGGTGGCCATGTTCCGGGTGTACTGGACGTGACCGGGACAGTCGGCGATGACGAACTTCCGCTCCGGCGTGGCTGCGTAGCGATAGGCGACGTCGATGGTGATGCCCTGCTCGCGCTCGGCCCGGAGGCCGTCGGTCACGAACGAGAGGTCAACACCGACGGCACCCCGCCGCCGTGACGCGGTGGCGACCGCCTCCAGCTGGTCGTCGAACAGCTGCTTGGTGTCGTGCAGGAGACGACCGATGAGGGTCGACTTGCCGTCGTCGACCGAGCCCACCGCGGCGAAGCGCAGGAGGTCCATGACGGGCTCTGGGGACGATTCGGTGACGGCGGCCGCGCCGTCCGAGGCTGCGGCCATGGGCTAGAAGTACCCCTCGCGCTTGCGGTCCTCCATGGACGTCTCGGAGAACCGATCGTCGGCCCGGCTGGCCCCTCGCTCGGACACCCGGGAGAGGGCCACCTCGGCGATGATCTCGTCGACGGTGATCGCATCGGAGATGACCGCGCCGGTGCAGGTGGCATCGCCGACCGTCCGGAAGCGAACGGTCTCGGTCACGGCCGTCTCCTGGGGACCCGGCCTCACCCAGTCGGACTCGGCCAGCAACATACCGTCACGCTCGATGACCGAGCGTTTGTG
>DASXMT010000199.1:0-7663 GCA_036495505.1 Acidimicrobiales bacterium
CCGCGAGATCGACCTGGGCTGGATGATCTACATCCACCGCTTCTTCCAGGACATGGTCGAGGATCTGGGCATGCCCGGCCTGCCCGATGTGCTGCGCCGGGAGGACGTTGCCGACACCTACCAGGCCCTGACCGGCTACGAACCCCGCGATCTCGATTTCTACACCGCCTATGCCGCCCTCCGGCACGGCATCGTGATGTTCCGGATCACCCGGCGGTCGATCCGCTTCGGCGAGGCGGAGATGCCCGAGGATCCCGACCACGCCATCGCTCACCACGCCCATCTGCGCAGGATGCTCGACGGCGCCTATTGGTAGGGAGGCCGCTTCGGCCGAGCGGCGGATAACCTGCCGGCCTCATGGGTGCTACGAGGCGGGAGGCTGTCCGCGTGACCGCAGATGATGTCGGAGGCGCGAAGTCAGGTCGTTTGCGGGCGTTCGGCCGATGGGTCGGCAATCTGCTGCTCCCGGCCAGCAATCCCGTCGGCACCGTGTACGGCACACTCGCCGTAGGCGTCCTCTTCGCCGCCGAGAGCACCGAGGCCAATCCCGCGCTACAGGACGTCGCCGCAGTGGTGGGCACCCTCATGGTCTACTGGCTGGCCCACGCCTATTCCTACGGCCTCGCTTCGCGACTCTCTCCTGACAGCTCCGCCCCGACCCGCGGGGTTCTCCAGG
Organism: Acidimicrobiales bacterium; assembly: GCA_036495505.1. Classification (GTDB taxonomy): domain Bacteria; phylum Actinomycetota; class Acidimicrobiia; order Acidimicrobiales; family RAAP-2; genus DASXMT01. The sequence continues at coordinate 677 of DASXMT010000199.1, forward strand.
AACTCGGCCGCCAGTGGACAATCGTCAGGGGCGGGCTCACCGAGATCCTGGTGTTCCTCATCGCCCTGGCCTTCGGCGCGTCATCCCACGTGAGCGTCATCGCTGCGCTGATCTCGTCGATCGTCCTGCTCCTCGTGTTCGAGGCCATCGCCGCCATCCGCGGTCGGCTGGGAGGAAAGGCGCTCGCCGGTCAGATCGCCGCCTGCCTCCTCATGTGCGCCGGCATCCTGGCCATCAAGTTCATACTGTGATCCCCGGTCGCAAGTTCATACTGTGATCCCCGGTCGGTCCGGGTCCGCCACCGAGGGCTCGGATAGGCTCTGTCGAATCGCAAGTTGTCCGGCCGCTCAGCCTGGTGCCAAGGGTCGGCCGGCTCGCTCGATCCAACAAGGAGGGCGGTATGGCTGCTGTCATGTCCCGCATCACCCGCGGCCCATGGGTGAGTGAGCTGGACCGACGCTTCGGGGGAGCGCCGGAACAATTCCTGCCCAACTACGAGGATACGCTTCGCCGCCTGGAGGCGCAGGACACGATGACGGATCTGGCTGCCGAGCGGGTGGGGCAGGATGCGGCCTCCCATTTCGGCGACGACTGGTTGGGGAGCTGGTGGCCGCAGGCGCAACCGATCGAGCCCATCTTGCGCAGGGGCCTGATCGAAGCGATGAAGAAGGGGCTGGCCGCCCGGCTCCCACTCAGCGCGTTGTGGATCCAGGCCACCGACAGCGAGTTCGAGATCGGGATCAGTCAGAGCGCGACGCAGATCACGTTGCTGTTCATCACGCCTCCGGCTCCCTCGCCCGTACCCGGGACCCCCCCGACGGAGCCAGGGGACGTGATGCTCGTCTATCGGCGAGACGGGGCGATCGTCGTCGAGCCATCCTCCACGGCGTAGAGGGACCACTCCCCGGGGACACCTTTCAGGGTACGGCTACCCCGTTCGGCGAATCCGAACGGTGATCCGACCACGAGATCTTTGACGGTCCTTGACACCAACGTCTCACCGGCTCCTGCAGCCGCCGCCACTCGGGCCCCGATGTGGACGGCCATGCCGGCATAGCCCCCGTCGAGAAGCTCGCACTCACCGGTGTGGACGCCGATGCGCACCTCGATCCCGAGTGGTTGCACGGCTCGGTGGATGGCGGACGCGCATTCGATGGCCCGGCCGGGGCCGTCGAATGCGGCCAAGAAGCCATCGCCAGCCGTGTCGACCTCCTGCCCCTGATACGTGGTGAGCTCCTTGCGGATCGCGGTGTGGTGACGCCCGAGAAGCTCAGCCCAGGCCCGATCGCCCAGCGAGGCAGCGAGCGCCGTCGATCCGACGATGTCGGTGAAGACGACGGTGGCGAGCACCCGCTGCGCGGTCCGGCCGCGGCGCACCCCCGTCAGAAACTCCTCCATCTCGTCGGCCACGGCATCGCCCTCGCCGGTCAGGACCAGGTGATCGCGTCCCGGGTACTCGACCAGGCGGGCCCCCGCGATGGAGTCGGCCAGGTAGCGCCCGTGGTCCACTGGCGTCACCAAGTCACCCGACGCGTGGAGGATGAGGGTTGGTACGGAGATAACCGGCAGGACCGGCCGCACGTCGAGGTCGATCGCCATCTTGGAGATGGCCGCCGCTTGTCCCGGGCTGGCCGTGGCCTGTTCGTGACGGGCCCACGTCCGGCGGACGGCTGGATTATCGGCGACGCTCGGGGCGATGTAGTCGATGCTCGAACCGGTCCCCCAGGCATCGGTGTGAAGCCGCAGCCCGGCTTCCAGGAGGTCGGGTGGGTGGCCACACGGGAAGCCTTCGGTGGCCGACAACCGTGCCCAGGTGTTGGCCAGAACGAGTGCCGACACTCGCTCGGGGTACGTCGCGGCAAAGGTCATGGCGACCGGGCCCCCGTCGTGGTAGCCGAACAGAGCCGTGCGTTCGATGCCGGCGGCTCGCATCACGCTCTGAACGTCGTCTACCCGGTCCTGGAGCGTCGGAAGTTCGGACTGGTCTACCGGGTCCGAGCGGCCACTCCCTCGCTGGTCGAAAGTGACCAACCGGCAGAAACCGGCGACCCGCTGGAGGAAAGCGGCGGAGGGGAACTCCTCCCACGCCGTGGAGCTGCTCACGGTGCCGAGCACCATGACCAGGTTGGCGCCGTCGCCGGCCACCTGGTACCCAAGGTGCACCTCGTTGCCCCGGGTGAACCTGGTCGACGGCGGATCGTTCAAGGGGATCGGTGCTCCTCCCGCCGGTGGCCGGCCGAGAGCTCGACCAGCTTGTCGGGGTCGAGCTGGCCGGCCGAGGCCGTCGCCACCTTCGCCGGCGTGACCGCCCGGATCGTCGCCGTCCTCCGGCCGCCCTCGAGGACAGCCCGCTCGCCCAGTACGGCACCCGGCCCAAGTTCGGCGAGCGGCTCGTCGTCGACCTCGATCGTGACGATGCCGTCGAGCAGGACGTACAGCTCGCCTCCCGGGTCGCCCTGCTTGACGAGGGTGTGTCCCGCCGCCAGCCGCATGATGCGTGGCGCCGTGCCGGCTCGCATGATGGTCCGCGACAGCTCGCGCTCAAGTGCCGTCTCGGCCATGGCCACGACCGGTGGGGAGTTCTCAGCGCCCCACGGGGTCTCGGTGTTGGCATCCTCGTAGTACCAGGTCTCGAAGTCGATGAGGCCGGTCTTGGTGAACAGGCGCCGGTTGTGGTCGTAGACCCAGTGCCGTGGGAAGGGACTGGCCGCCGCCAGCTGGCCTTCCGATCGGCCGTCGGCATGGAGGGTCAGGGTCAGGGTCGACCAGGCCACGGGAGGGGCCAAGCGAACGAACGGCTTTTTCCGGATCCGCCGGGGTGCCGGCAAGCCGGCCCGGCCCCCTGCCGTTTGCTCGAACCGAATGGACGCTTCGCTGATCAGCGGCGCCGGCCGGATGTCGGGGAAGGGCACCGCCTCGAAGGCGACGCTCCGCGAGCCCACTCGAAGCGTCGAGGACCCGATCCACCCACGTCCCTCCTGACCGTGGGCCACGATGCGCCCGTCCTCGACCTCGATCCAGGCCCACAGCTCGTTGGCGAAACGGAACCGGTCCGATCGACGCAGCCCTTCCAGCTCCTCCAGAACATCGGGTGGCGGGGCGTCGTAGTGCGTGAGGCCTACGTCGAACGCCACTCTGGTCAGCCCGGCCACGGCCTCCGATGGGATCCACGAGAGCGAGGTGACCGAGGACTCGATGCGTGCCTGCACTGCCCCTCCCACCGTCGCCTGACGTCAGCCCGTTCGTGTCCGCCACTGTGAGGATCGCGCCGATCGCTTCGCGTGGCAAGTGCCCGGCTCCGACCAGAGGTGGACTAAGCCGGTAAGGCCTCGGCCTTGTCCGATGCCGGCGGCGGCGCGTGGCGGTACCGCCGCTTGAAGATGGCATAGGCCACGGGACCGGAGACCATCGGGAGCCAGTAGGAGGCCAGCCGGTAGGCCAGCGTGGCCAGCACGGCGTCGCCCGAATTGACCCCGGCCAGGACCAAGAACCCGGTCAGGCTGGCCTCGACGATGCCCAGCCCCCCTGGGGTGATCGGGATCAAGCCGATGATGCCGGTGGCGGCGTAGGCAATCAGGACCAGGGCCGGATTTGGTCGGCTGCCCACCGCCCGTAGCGCGCAGAGCAGGCACAAGAAGTCGAACACCAGACGACCGGCGGAGAGTAGGACGGCCTTCCACCACTGCTGACCGAGCACCCCGCGGATGAGATCGCGCTGCTTGAGGAGCTGTCCCTCGAGTCCGGTCAGCGGAGGTCGACGGCGCAGGATGACGCGATTGCGGACCCATTGAACGGCCCGTGCGACCAGTTGAAGGGGCCGGTCCGAAAGTAGGACGGCGGCACTGAAGCCGGCGAGGAAGACAAACCCGACGATGCCCAGCAGCGCAGCATCGAACAGGCTGTGGTTGATCGGGGTGCCGAAGAGGATGGCGGGGAGGGCGAACACCGGGAGGGCCAGCAGCCCGGCCACCCCGAGCAGCGAGAATGCGGTGAGCCCGCCGACCGCGTCTCCGGCATCCATGCCGCTCGTGGCCAGCATCCGGAATTGCACCGCTGCGCCCGCTGCCGCTCCACCGGGCATGATCAGGCTGATGGCGTTGCCGGCCAGTTGGGCTGTGATCACGGGGAACCAGGCCTTGGTCCGCAGCGCGATCCGCTGGAGCGCGAAGGTACAGGCGAAGTGGGCTGCTTGGGCAACCAGGGCGGCTCCCAGCCAGATGAAGTCCACGCTGGCCAGTTGGGGGAACGAGGTAAAGACGGCAACGATCTTCGGCGCCACGAAATACAGGGCCACGCCGGCAATGACGGTGACGATGGCCCGCTTGACCACCGCCTTCCAGGAGAGGAGGCGCGGCTCGCCCGGGACCTGACTGCCCGTAGAAGCGGCCTGGTCAGAAGGCTTCGGGACCACGCTCACGGATGGCTGCAGTCACTGCGGACACGTTCCACCATGTCTCCCGGTCGGTCACTCCGTCAACTCGCTCGGTGGTGCCGTCAGGGCGCCCGGCCAGGCGGCGGCCGGATCTCGTAGGCGCAGACGTGCGCCCCGTCGAGGATGTGCGAGACCCGGGTCACCTCCGTACCGGGAAGGGCGTCCCGGATGAAGGCGATCTCGCTGCGGCACGCCTGGCGAAATCCCGATGCCACCGAGAGTATGGCGCAGTTGTGCTCGACGATTCGCCATCCGTTGTCCCAGGGCTCCACGTCGGCCAGGTACCCGTCCTCGTCGAGGATGTGGGCCAGCTCGTGGACCTGTTCGTCCAGGTTCAACCCGGCCAGGCGGGGGCGGGCGTCGTCGAGCCGGCGCCGGCGTCGCTGCTCGAAGAGGCCATCGACCCGGTCGCTGGTGGGGCCGCCCAGGTAGCCGAGAAGCTCGGTGGTGAGGTCTCCGTAGCGCTTGGGAAAGAGGTTCTCGGCCGCAGGGGTGAGCTCGTAGCGGTGGGCCGGACGCCCGCGGCCCTCGGCTTGGCGGTGATGGGTCACCAGCCCGTCGTCGGTCAGGCGCAGGAGCTGCTGGCGGACAGCGGCAACGGTGAGGCCCAGCTCACGGGCCAGGTCCCCGGCCTCCTCGCCGCCGTGGCGCTTGAGGGAGGTGAGAATGGCGCGCCGCGTGGACGGCATGGTGGCCAGCGGTGGCTCGAGCTGGTGCTCCAGCTCGGTCACCGGAGCACCAGGTGGACGTCACCGAACTCATGCCACAGGTAGCCGCGTTCGAGGGCCATGGCGTAGGACCGCTCCAGCAGGTCCGGGCCGGCCACGGCCTCGAGCATGGCCAGGTGTGAGGCCTCCGGCTCGTGCCACCCGGTGAGCAGTCCGTCCAAGGAGCGTACGGTCCGGTCGGGGGTGATGATGGTGTCGGTCCAGCCATCGGCGGGGTGCACCGTCCCATGTTCGTCCACCACCGACTCCAGCGCTCGCACCACCGTCGTCCCCACGGCGATGACCCGACCGCCGTCATATCGGGTCTGGTTGACCCGGCTGGCCGTCGTGGCCGGGACCCGGTAGTACTCGGGATAGGGGGGTTCCGCTGCCTCGAGGGACGCCACCCCGGTGTGGAGCACGATGGGGCTCACGGCGATACCGCCGGCCACCAGCCGAGTCAGCATCTCGGCGGTGAATGGCCGACCGGCACTGGGCATCTCGGCTGATCCAGGCTCGGTGGCGTACACGTTCTGGTAGGCCGAGATGGGCCAGCTTCCCTGGACGTAGCCGTAGCGGATGGGTCGCCCGTGGGCGGTGAGATAGGTGTGCAGCCGGCCGGGGATGTCGAGCTTGGCCACCCACAGGCGTACGCCGGCCGGGTGCTCGGCGTAGGGAGCCAGCAACACGGCCCGTCCACCCGCCGGCAGCTCGATCGACTCACCGGCGGAGGCGTCGAAGACCGGTTGCCCGGCCCGCCTCACCTCCACCGTCCACAGTCCGGCGGGGAGCTGGGTGGAAAGGTGCACGTCGATCTTCCCGCCCTCGCTGTCTTGGCCGGAGATCTCGGCGGCCAAGGTTCCCGAGGTGTTGATGATGACCAGGTCGCCCTGACGCAGCACGTGGGGGAGCTCCGAGAAAGTGGTGTCGACCAGAGACCCGTCCGCCCGGTCGGCCACGAGCATCCGGACCGCGTCGCGGGTGAGCCCACGGGACTCGGGTGGAGCTGAGGCCTCCAGTTCGGGTGGGAGCTCGAAGACGGGCAGTCCGCCGAGCCGTCGGTCGGCGACGGCGGTCATTGTGGACCACCGGCATGTGCCGCCTGCAGGTCGACAGCTCGATACCGCCCACTCGGACGGTCACCGCCTATCAAGTCGAGCAGTGCGGGGACGACGGTGGCCGGATCAGGTCGGTCGGAGATGTCCTCCCCGGGAAACGCATCCTGGTGCATCTGCGTCCGCATGTCGCCCGGATCGAACGCCCACACCCGCAGGCGCGTGTTCTCTGCGGCCAGCACCGCGCTGAGATGGTCGAGTGCCGCCTTGGAGGATCCGTAGGCACCCCACCCCTCATATGCCTCCACGGCTGCATCCGAAGTCACGTTGACCACCCGCGGATCGGGCGAGGCGGCCAGGGTGGCCATTGCCTCTTGGAGAAGCGCTAGGGGGGCGACGACGTTCACGTCGAAGACCTGGCGCAGTGAAGGCAGGGAGATGGAGGCGAGGCGGGGCAAGGGGGAAGGCCCGAGGGTGCTGGCATTGTTCACCACGAGATCCAGTCCGCCCATCGCCTGGGCCGCGGCCACCAGCTGTCGTCGGTGCTCCGGGTCAGTCACGTCTCCGACCACAGTGATGACCGGCTCGGCGCCAGTCGTACTCCGGGGACTGATCGCCGCCGCCTCGGACAGCGGGACGCCGTTCCGTGCGTCGACGATGACAGACCATCCTGCGTCGACCAGGCCGGCGGCCAACGCCGCTCCCAGACCCCGGGATGCTCCGGTAACGATTGCCGTGGCCATGAGCCCCACCTCCTGGTGATCTCCGACACAGAGATCGCATCCACATTAAA